>CAZPJJ010000021.1:0-22018 GCA_964586535.1 uncultured Acidobacteriota bacterium
GAACTCCCCTTGGATCGCGGGCGCATACGCGATCACGGGAAGGACCAGCAGCAGAACGGCCAACCAGCGCTGCGGCGTCGGTGAGCGCTGGCGGGACGGGGGGGAGTGCTTCAACCGGCGGCCCTCGGGTTCGTCGTGGACAAAGTTGCGAGGATCCTAGCAGGCACGTCCCCCCGTTCCGCAAATTCGCTCGGCATCGCTCTGCCCCGGCGTATGATTCCCGCGTCGCACCGGCCCCCGCCGGGGGGCTTGTTTCGGGGGGTCCATGAACACACGACAACACGCGATCTTCGCCGCCGCGGCCCTCTTGGGTCTCGTCATCGCGCTCCAAGGCGCGCTCGCCGCCCCCCCCGTAGGGCGTCCCGATCCCCTCGAACGCTCCTCCGTTGGTGATCGCACGGATCGCCCCGCGACCATGGTCCAGGTCGATCCCCAGGGAGAGCCGCTCTTCATCGAGACGGCCCGTTTCGACTCGCCACCGCCCGTCTCGCTCGAGCGCGGCTACGCGCAGCGCGTCGCGGTGACGCCGACGCGCGGCTACTTCTTGGCCGGCGATTTCGAAGTCGCGATCGTCGATCGCGTCACGGGCGAGTTCCTCGGCTCGATCGTGCTCTTCGATCGAGAGACCTCGCCGTGGGACGATCCGTTCCGCTATCCCTTCGAGCTCTTCGCCGTCCACGGAGACGACGGCGACCATCTCGTCGTGACGGCGACCACGTCGTGGCCCCGGGAGACGCGCTACCGCGTCTACGACGTTCGAGATGCGACCGCTCCCCGCATCGTGCGCGAAGTCTTCGCGAGCACGATTCGTTTCGTGAAGCTCCCGATCGACAACTTGGCTCTCGAAGTGGGCGATGGGAACTACGTGCAGATCACGCACGTTCCGACGGGTGACATCGTGGGAATCCGCGCCGCCGCGGGTGCAACAACGATCGCCGCGTCGGCGGGATCTTCGCCGATGACCGTCGCGACGCTCGAAAGCGAGCCGGCGGTGAAGGTGTGGGACGTGAGCGACCCACGGGAGTTCCGCTTCCTCGCATCCTTCCCTGTCGACTCGCGCAGCGGCGAGCTCGCGGTCTCTCCCTCGGGGAAGGCCGTGGCGTTCATGAGCCGCAACTCGTCGGGCACTCAGGTCTCCATCCAGGTCTTCGACGTCGCGGCGGGCGTTGCTGGGGCGGTGATCCCGCTCGACCCGAACGACTCACCGGGAATCGCGGTCGCCGAAGGCGACGATGCGCCGGTGCTTGCGATCTATCGCCGCGACGGTCTCGAACTGCTCGATCTCGCCGACATCGCCGCGCCGCGATCGATCGCCACGCTGGACGTGCGGCGCATCTTCGAGATCGGCGGTCCGTCACGCGTGACGCTCGGCACGACGGCACTCGCGCCCTGGCTCTTCGCGCTCGATGCGAAGAACGACCGCCTCCTCGTCATCGATGTCAACGACGGCTCCATCGCGGCCTCGCTCCCGACGCCGGGTTACGCACCGGAAGTCCTGGCCACGACGGGAAGCGACACGATCGAAGTATCGGTTCAAGGACGCCTTCGCTACGACGGCAATTTGAGCGGGGATCGCCCGGGCGCCGTCTTCCAAGCGACGATCGACGCCGATGCCTCGATCGTCGAGCGGCCGGTCTACGGCAGCGAAAAGCCCCACCAGCTGAAGGCATTGCGCACGATCGGCGGCCGCTATCTCGTCGGCTACGACACCTACTCGAACGTGCTGGTCGTCGTCGACGGCGCGACGGGACGCATGACCGAGGCACTTCACCCCGCCATCTTGTCGAATCAATGGCAGGGCCGGAGACCTTCGCTCGACGTTCAAGACGACCGCGTCCTCGTCGGAACTTCCTATGTCGACGCAGACGCCAGTACCGCCGGGTCGCTGCTCGGCTATCGGCTGGACGAAGGCCGGCTCACGCCGCTCTTCCGTTGGCTGCCGCCGCGTGAACTCGCGAGTTTCTTCCGCGCGAGCGCCTGGGGTCCCGACGGCTCGGTGCTCATGCTCGGCGACCAGGGGCTGGGCGTTCGTCTCGATTCGGGGGCCGAGGTCTCGCTACCGATCGACAAGGCCACCTACTACAGCCACCTCGAACTCTCCCCGGATCGCGAGCGCGCCTTGCTGCAGATCGAATGGTTCGTGAGCTCCAGTCCAGGAGCAGACTTCGTACTTCTCGATGTCGCGAATCCCGCGGCGCCATCACTGCTGGGGCGCAGCGAGGGGTGGATCTCCACGACGCCGCGCTTCGTCGACGGGGGCCGGTCCGTGCTCGCGACGCTCTCCATCGACGAAGACTACGGCGGCTATCAGCCGCGTCTCTACGATGGGCACTCGGCCGCGCCGCTGGGGGGACTGGGCGACAGGATCACCAAGTTCTTCTATCACGGCGATGGCGTGGAATTCGGCAGCGGGCGCTTCGCGTTCTGGGAGTGGAGCTGGTCGTCGTGGACGACGTCGGTCGTCGATTTCTCCGTCGACCCGCCTCGGCACCTCGGAACGAGTCGCTTCTGGCACGACGATCCCTCCTATGCGCCGCGCGCCGGCCGCGACGAGGCCTATCTCATCGCGCAGATCGACGATTGGTGGTCGAACGATCCGACGAACGTCTTCATCGTGACGTCCAGCGGGGACTTCATCCCCCGTGGAGAGGTCGATGCCGTCGTCGTCGAGCCGCTTCGGCACGGCTTCCTCGCCGCGATCGGCGGGCGAGGCGAACGATCGCTCCTCGTGCTGCGCGATCCCGAGGTGAACCGCGCCCCGGTGCCTTCGGCCGGCCCCGATCGCACGCTCGAGTGCGTGGCGGGCGAAGCCGCGATTCCCCTCGATGGCGGTGCTTCCGTGGATCCGGATTCGACGCCCGGCACCTCCGACGACGTCGCGAGCGTGCGCTGGGAATTGGACGGCTCGTTCGTGTCGGACACGCTCGTCGACGAGACTCACGCCGGTGTCGGCGACTACGAGATTTCGCTCACCATCGAGGACACACTGGGCGCCTCGGCCGTCGATTCCGCGCGCGTCGCGGTCATCGACACGACGCCGCCCGTCGTCTCATTGGCGCTCGCTCCCGCGATCGTAGGCGGCCGCTGGCCGCGCGACGCGTGGTCGATCGCGACGGAAGCCGACGACGCATGCGACGGCCCGATCCCGCCCGCGGTGCGCTTGGCGGTCGCCGCGGATCTTTTCGAGCTGCCCGTGGCGGAGGGCGGCGACACGACTACCGAAATCCGTGTCGTCGAACGCGCGGGCACGCGCAGCGTGGAAGTGACGGGCGACGTGGCCCTCGCACGCGCGACCTGGGAAGCCGCTCGCCTCGAGCACGGCCTGCTCGTCGATGTCAGCCGCCCTCTCGTTCTCGAGCGCTCGCCCCTCGCGCTCGCCGTCGGGGGAGCGAGCCTGCTCGCTTCTTACACCCTGGACGCGAGCGGACGTGTCACCCGAGCGCTGGCGACGGGCGAAGGGAACGACCACGTTCTGGTGTCGCGCGCGGTGGATGCCGCCGGGCTCGTCGGCGACGCGGCCGCGAGTCTGCGCGAGACGATCCGGACGCTCTGCGAGACGAGTCCCGAAGCGGTCGCCTGCCGACTTGGCATCGAGGAGGGGAGACGATCGCCTCGGTGAGAGGCAATCGAAACGGAAGTTCCACCAAACCGAATCTGTCACCGGACCGTCGCGCCGTGCTCGCACGGATGTAAGCGCCTCGGGGTTCAATCCCGTCGTGCGAATTACTACGAATATCCCACATTTAAACTCAGTGTTTAGTGCGGCCCTGGGCGCGGCGTTGGCCGCGTTCCTGGCGGCCCCTGCTGCCCTCGCTCACGAGGAGGCGCCGCGCCGTATCGAGCAGCGGCCGCTCGCCGGCCCGGACGCCGCGGCGCCGGTCGTCGAAGTACCGCCCGCCCCCGAGGGCGTGACGCACATCGACTTCGCCGAGTTCTTCAAGAAGCCCGTTGGGCGGCGCGGTCTCGAGTACTCGGAGTCGCTTCGCGCCTTGGACGGCAAGCGCGTGCGGGTGCTCGGCTACATGGTCGGCACCGACGAGCCCGCGCCGGGCCTGCTGATGCTCGCCCCCTTCCCTATCCACCTGCACGAGAGCGAGTACGGCATGGCGGACGATCTCCCGCCTTCCGCGCTTCATGTCATCGCGCCGGCCCTGGTCGAGCACCGCGTCGCGTTCGCGCCCGGCCCCTTGCTCGTCACGGGCAAGCTCGAGCTGGGATTCAAGGCCATGTCCGACGGCCGCAACTCCCCGCTGCGCATCGTGCTCGATGCCGCCGACACGACGTTCACTGCCGCGCCCGGAACCGCGGAGAGGTCCGACGACGGGCACGGCCACCACGACCACGACCACGACGACCATCACGACCACCACCACTAAGTGATCCGAGGCGTTCGACGACTCGCGGACGCCACAAGCTTCGGTTGATCAAGGGGACGCAACGATCGAGACGCGCGCCGCGCGTCGGAAGAGGAGACCTCCATGCGTTCGAAGACCCTCCGCGCCGCGCTCGCGACCGCTCTGGTCGGTGCGGCGGCCCTCGGTGCCGCCCTCGCTGCGCCGACCGTCACCCGGCTCACGCCTCCCTCGCAACTCTTCGCAGAGGGAGTCGCCGAGCCGCCCTACATCTCGCGATTCCTGATCGGCCAGCGCTTCGACCTCCAGGCGACGATCCGTCCCGACGCCGGCCAGTCCGTGGCGGGCGTGTCGTTCCTCGTCGATGGCGTCGACGTGGGCGGCGGTATCGCGCTGACGGTGGCGGACGCCGGCTCGGCGACGGGCGCCACGATCGCGACGCGCCGCGCATTCAGCATGCTCGAGCCGGGCGTGCACATCCTCGAGGTTTCGGTCCTGCAGGCCGACGGCCAGACGACCGTGGCTCGCGGCAACTTCGAGATCGTCGGCCCGACGGCGCCCGGCGCCGCGTTCCAGCCGATCGGCTCGGTGCTGCCCGACGATGTCGTCTCGCCGGGCACGGCGCGCAACGTCATCGTTTTCATCGGCGACGGCATGGGTATCGCCCACCGCACGGCGGCCCGCCTGATGCTCCACGGCGCCGCGCAGGGTAAGTCGCGCAACCTGCTCTCGATGGACAAGCTGCCCTACACCGGCATCGTCACGACGCACTCGCTCAACTCGATCGTCACCGACTCGTCGCCGGGCGCCGCGTGCTACGCGACGGGCAACAAGTCGAACAACAACCAGCAGGGCGTCTTTCCCGACGACACACGGAACAACTGGGACAACCCTCGCGTCGAACTCATGGGCGAATACTTCGCGCGCACGAAGGGCAAGTGGCTCGGCATCGTGACGACCTCCGATGTCTTCGACGCGACCCCCGGCTCCTGGGGCACGCACACGCAGAGCCGCGGTGCCGGCACCGGCATCGTCGACCAGTACCTCGACGAGTCCGCCCGGAACGGTCTCCGCGTGCTCATGGGCGGTGGCCGCAAGTGGTACCTCCCGGCCGGCACGCCGGGCTCGCAGCGCAGCAACAGCAACGACTACACGCTTCCGCAGGACCTCGTCGACGCGTGGGGCGTTCCCGCGGGCCAGCTCGACGCCGGCCGTGACCTGATCCAGTCGCACATCGACGCGGGTTGGACCTATGTCGCCGACGCCACCGAGCTCCAGTCGGTCGGCGCGAACACGGACCGCCTGCTCGGCCTCTTCGCGCTTTCGAACATGAACATCGCGCTCGACAAGATCAACGGCCGCCGCGGCGACGACACGGTCGTCTCCGACTACGGCTTCCCCGACCAGCCGATGCTCGACGAGATGACCGAGAAGGCGATCGACGTGCTCAGCAAGAACGCCGCGGGCTTCGTGCTCATGGTCGAGGCGGCCTCGATCGACAAGCAGGCCCACAACATGGACACCGAGCGTTGGATCCTCGACACGATCGAGTTCGATCGCGCGATCGAAGTGGCGCGTCAGTTCCAGGCCGAGAATCCCGACACTCTCATCGTCGTCACCGCCGATCACGAGTGCGCCGGCATCAACATCATCGGCGGCTCGCGCGTCTCGGACGCGGATCTCGCCGCGCGCGCGCAAACGGGTGAAGGCGCCGCGAAGCTCCGCGCGGGCGTCGTCGGCACCTACGACAGCGCCGGTTTCCCGCGCTATGAGACCGCTGACGACGGCTACCCCGTCACGACCGATGTCGATAACCGCCTGATCATCGGCTACGCCGCGAACGCCGACCGCTACGAGGACTGGCGCACGAACGCGCAGCCGCTGCGCGACAGCCAGCAGCCCTTCAACGGCTCTTCGCCGCTCAACACCTACCCGAACGGCCCGCTGAACCGCGATGTCGAGGGCAACTTCCTCGTCACGGGCCAGATCAACGACTTCGTCGCGGCGCACACCGGGTCGGACATCCCGGTGTCGGCGGGCGGCCCCGGTGCCGAGCGCTTCGTCGGCGTCATGGACAACACCGACGTCTTCTTCAAGATCATGGAGGCGATGCTGCGCGGTCCGTCGGTCAAGCCGGCCCTCGCTCCCCGTCCCCGCGGTCTCGGCGTGAAGACGACCAGCGGCTCCGGTCGCTGATCCTCGCTTCGAGAGTCGATCTAGAGGCCGCTCCGCTTCGGCGGGGCGGCCTTTCGCTTTCTGGCCCGGACGACTCGTCACGCGCGGGCCCGATCCGCCGGATCTGCCCCGCCAGCGACTCGCGTGCCCTCGGTGGACGAGCGGGCGCTGCCGCTGCATCCGCGTACACTGTGGCGGTTCACGAGCGAGGACGGCCGCCCGATGCAAATCATCGATCTCTTCCCCGAGTTCCGCGCCATCGTCGACGAGTCGCGCGACGCAGTGGCCTACAAGGCGCGGCTCTGGTCGTGGCTAGACGGCCAGCAACGCGGCCCGCTTGGCCCGCTGCTGCGCGACATGGCACGGCTCTGGTCGGGCATGGGCGCCGTGCTTCCCTTCGCCGAGGCGCGCGACATCGTGCACCGTCTCGCCGACACCGACTACCGCGCTCGCGCCGAGCGCGTCGTCGCGCGCTACGCGAGCGTCACCGGGCATCAGCCCGAGTGCACGATCGTGCTGCTCGCTGCGCTGCGCCGCCCCGAGGGCTACAGCCGTTTCTCGCGCGGCCGCAACACGATCTTCATCGGGCTCGATCATCCGCAGAGCCTGCGCTGGGACGACCACTTCGAGGTGATTCTCTCGCACGAGCTGACGCACGCCGTTCGCGATCCCCACGGCACGGTCCAAGCCGACTACGGCGGCTTCGCGACGATGAACCACGACGAGTTCGTCACGCGCTACACCTTTCAGGAGCACCTCGTCAGCGAGTCGCTGGCGACGGCGATCTCGGAGCTCTGCTATCCAGGCCTCGCCGAACATCGCTACATCTTCTTCGACGAACCCGACCACGCCTGGTGCGACCAACACAGGCAGGTCATCTCGGACCGCATGCAGCGCGCGCTCGACGAGCGCGAGGACTACCACACGTTCTACTCCGTGGGCTCCGTCGTCGAAGGCTCGCCCGACTGCTGCGATTACTACTTCGCGCTCCACTGGGGCCGCTTCGCGCTGGCGCGCTCTTCCGCGCACGATCTTCTGGTTACCCCCGGCAGCGCCTACACGGCGAGCTATCTGCAGCCCTTCCGCGCGTGCTTCGTCGGCGACGGGCCCTGCGAACCGGCCGTCGCCGTAAAGGCCGCGGCTTCACCGCAGCCGCCCGGCATCGATCGCGCCCTCGATCCGCAGCTCCTCTCGTATGCCTCGCGGCGTTTCTACCGCCTGCTCGACGAGCGCATCCTCGAGGAGCCTCAGGCCGCACGCGCCTCCGCGACGATCCTCGAGGAGCGCGCCGAGGCCGAGCACTTGCGCTACGGCGATCGCTCCTACGACCTGTCGATCTTCCCGCTCGTGCTCGGCGATGAAGACGAGCGCTACCTTCGCTGGGTCAGCGAGCGCGTCTTCGCGATCTTCGAGCGCGCGATCGAGCTTTGCCGCACCGACGGCAGCGTGCGAGCTTACATCGGCTTTCCGCCCTTCCTCGAGCAGCTCATCCTCCACGAGCCGGGATTCCGCCCTCACGCGACGATGGCGCGCTTCGACTCGCACTGGAACGGCAAGCGCGTCCGTTTTCTCGAACTCAACGCCAACGGCACCGCGGGCTTCACGCTCACCGACCGCCTCGCGCGCATCGCCGCCGAAACACCGCTGCTCGCGCCGCTCATCCTGTCGATGGGAGCGCGTCCTTTCGACGTGCAGCGCCGGCTGCTCACGGCAATCGCCGACGCGTACGTGCAGTGGTCCGCGTCACGCGGCGTCACGCGCCCCTTGGAGCGCATCGCGATCGTCGATTTCCGCGGGCTGCCGACCTCGAGTGAGCACGAGCACGTGCGCGCGGCGTTCGCCGCGAACGGCGTCGAGGCGATCGTCGCCGACCCCTCGGAACTCCTCGTCGAACGCGGGCGGCTCCACGCGGCGGGAGTCCCCGTGGATCTGGTCTACCGCCGCGTGACGCTACTCGACGTCCTCGAACACCCCGAACGGCTCGAGGTGCTCTTCGAGTGTTGCCTGCGCGACATCGCGCCCATCGTCGGATCGTTCGGAGCGGACGTCGCGCACTCCAAGACGCTCTTCGCGTTTCTCACGCACGAGCGCTGGCGGCGCTTCTTCTCGATGGAAGAACGCGCGCTCATCGACGCACACCTGCCATGGACGCGGCGCTTCCGTCCGGGCCGCACGCTCTTCGGCGGCGAACTCCACGACCTGCGCGAGCTCGCGCTCAGAGAACGCGATCGCTTCGTCTTGAAACCGGCGGAGAGCTTCGAGGGCCGCGGCGTCGTTCTCGGCATCGAGTGCACGGCGGCGCAGTGGGAAGCCGAAGTTCAAAGGCGCTATGGAGGCAGCGACCTCATCCAGGAGTATG
Organism: uncultured Acidobacteriota bacterium; assembly: GCA_964586535.1. Taxonomy (GTDB): domain Bacteria; phylum Acidobacteriota; class Polarisedimenticolia; order J045; family J045; genus CAZPJJ01. The sequence goes on from CAZPJJ010000021.1 coordinate 8,887, forward strand.
TGCCCCCACCCGTGCGAACGGTCCTGATGCCCCACGAGGACCGCATCGAGACCGTCGCGCTGCACTTTCACCTGGGCGAGTACGTTCTGGGTGGCGAAATGGCGGGAGTCCTCGCCCGCGTCTCGCCCGAGCGCGTGCTCTCGCTCTCCTCGACCGACCGTGTCGTACCCAGCTACGCGCTGGCTCCAGCCGAAGAAGGCCCTGGCTCCGACATGCCCTGACTCCGAGTTTTGCGCGGCGCCGCGATTCGGAGCGGGGCGGGTTATTCTTGGCGCCGAGTCCAACACTCACAGGGAGTTGTCGTCGGGGGTCGCCCGTCCCTCACTCGTTCAGGCGATCGCAACAGGGAGCGCCCGCGCAGTGGGCCACATGCGACTCGTCACGGACTGCGGCAGCCTCGGGAGACAACTCTTGAAGGTCGTTCTCGACGTCAGCCTGCTTCTCGACGCGCTGCACTCCGACCGCGGATACACGGGTCTTCATCGGGCAACGCACCATCTCTACGAGGCGATCGTTCGCTCGAATCTCCTCGATGCGTACTTCGCCGCGAGCGAATCGTCGATCGCCGATCTCCTGCTTCGCCACTCGTCGCACGAACTCGACTTCGTCGATGCGAGCCGCCTGCTGCCCTCGTTCGAGTATCCGGGGCTACTCGGACGCATGCTGCCCAACCTCTTGGCATCGCGGCTCGTCCCGTCGAGCAACGGATGGTGGGAGCGCACGCCAGGCTCGGTCTGTCGTGAAGAGGCTCGGCCAACCAGTACGAGCGACCGATGCGCCGGCCGAGGTCTTCCATTCGCCCTACGCACCCCTGCCTCCCTTCGAGCGCACGTCGGCGCGGGCACGCGTCATCACGGTGCACGACGTGATCCCGCTCAAGCATCCCGAGTTCTGCCGCGAGTCGGGCGTACGCACGATGGAGCGCATCGTACGAAGCATCGATCCTTCGCGAGATGTGGCGATCGTCCCGTCGAAACACTCGCGTGACGATCTTCTCGAACTCGTCCCCTTGCCCCCCGAGCGCGTTCGCGTGGTTCCGTGGGCCGCGGATCAGCGCCTCTTCCACGCCAAGACACCGCCGGCCGCGCGAGAGTCCGTGCGCGAGCGCTACGCGATACCGCCCGGCCCCTTCTTCTTGAGCGTCTCGACGCTCGAACCGCGCAAGAACTTCGCGCATCTGATCCGTGCCTTCTGCCGGCTCCAGGAGGAACACCGCGTCGAGCCCGCCTCGCTCGTGCTCGTGGGCAGCCGCGGGTGGCTCGAGGACGAAATCTTCAGCACCGCGGAGGCGGCGCCTATCCGCCACCGCATCATCATCACGGGGCGCGTTTCCGACCGCGACCTCGCGGCGCTCTACTCGGCCGCGACCGCCTTTGTCTACGTCTCGCTCTACGAGGGCTTCGGCCTCCCCGTTCTCGAGGCAATGCAGTGCGGCGCGCCGGTCGTCGCCTCGAGGACGACGTCCATTCCCGAGGTCTGCGGTACGGCCGGCCTTCTCGTGGATCCGACGTCGCTCGACGAAGTCGTCCAGGCGATGCGGCTGGTGCTGAGCGAGCCCGAGCGCGCCCGGGTCATGCGCGAGGCTGGGCTCGAGCGGGCCGCGCGTTTCTCCTGGCACCGCGCCGCCGAGGAGACCGTAGACGCGTTCGCGCTCGCCGCGCGCCCTGCGGCGCGACGGTACGGCTCCGCACAGAGCACAGGCGCGGCTGCCCCGGTCCGGAGCAGCACTCGCGCCGGCTACGAGAGCTGAGCGCGGCGTCCCGTGCGACTTCGCACCATGATAGATGTCCGGGCGCTCCTCGAGGAGCGCGAGGCGCGGCTCCCCGCAGCGGGGATTTCGCGATTCACTGCCTCGATCGTGCGCGCCCTCCTCGACCGGAACGATATCGAGCTCTCCGCCGCCGCGATCGGCGATCCGCTCTCAATCGCGTTCCCGGGCGTGCCGCGTATCGCGACGACCAGCAGATCTACTTCTCGCCCGTGCTTCCCCTCCCCGAGTCTTCCGTCGTACGAAGCGCCGCGCGCGTGCTTTTCGTCCACGATCTGATCCCGCTCAAACGACCCGAGTTCTTCGAGAGACGCGACGAAGAGCGGCTGCGCGGCATTCTGTCCTCCGTGCGCCCCGAGCTCGACGTCGTCGCGACGCTGTCTCTCTCCAGGAAGCGTGATCTCCGCCATCACGCCGCGCTTCATCCGGACCGCGTCTTCGTCGTGCCGCTTGCCGCGGATCACCGGCTCTCTCACCGTGTCGAGGACCCGGAGCGGATCGCCGCTGCGCGCGCGCGCTACGGCATTCCCGATGGCCCCTCCGTGCTCTGCGTGGGAACGCTCGAGCCGCGCAAGAACCTTGTCGCGCTCGTCGCGGCCTTAGAGGCGATGACGGAGAACCGCTCGCTTCCGAACATGACGCTCGTCCTCGTGGGCGCACGCGGCTGAAGGACCAAAGCGCCCTTACAGCGCATCGAACACTCGAATGCGCGCGGGCGAATCGTCGTGACGGGCCACGTCCTGGAGCGTGATCTCGCTCCGCTCTTCTCGGGAGCGCAGGTCCTCTGCTATCCGTCGCTCGACGAGGGGTTCGGGCTTCCGGTTCTCGAGGCCATGAGCTGCGGGACGCCCGTCGTGACTTCCAACGCGGCGGCGATTCCCGAAATCGCGGGAGACGCGGCGCTTCTCGTAGAGCCCCGGACACGAGCGCGCTGCGGGAAGCGCTCGTGCGGGCCGTGACCGATGCGTCCCTTGCGCGAGAGCTTCGGGAACGCGGGCTGGAGCGGGCTCGCTCGTTCTCCTGGGAGCGCTCCGCGGAGGGTCTCGTTCGCGCCTTCCGCTTCGCGAGTGCGGACTTGGAAACGCTGGTTCGCTCTTCCCGATGACGACGCCGGAGCGACGGATGGGATCGAAGCTCGCTCAGCGCGGAGCGAGGGCGCGATTCCGCACGAGCGAACCCAACGTCTGCAGCAGCTCCGCGCGAGAGATCGGCTTGCTCAGGTAGGCGTCCGCGCCCGCTTCGAGGAAGCGCTCGCGGTCGCCCTGCATGGCGTGCGCGGTGAGCATGACGATCGGTGTGTGATCGGCGGTCCCCCGTTCGCGCTCGCGAATCAGCCGCGTCGCCTCGAGGCCGGCCATGATCGGCATCTGGACATCCATGAAAAAGGCGTCGTAGTGGTTGCGCTCCCACATCGCGAGCGCATCGACGCCGTTCTCGGCGACTTCGACGCAATGACCCGCGCTCTCCAGCATGCGGCGCGCGATGAGCTGATTCACCGCGTTGTCCTCGACGAGGAGCACGAGGGCCGACGGGACGGGATTCTCGTTGGGACTTGCCCTGTCTATGCTCTCGACGCTGCGCTGCTCGGTCTCGATGACGCCCAGGAGTCCCGCGATCAACTCCGCCCGCTTGATCGGAGTGATGACCCGGTGGGAGCGCGCGCTCATGCACCAGCAGGGCGCCCCAACCGCGCCCCCGGCAGGCGCGAGGACGATTCCTGGCAGATCCCTGAGTTCCGCGCGCAGCGCACAGAGGTCGCCGTCATCGCCGCACTCGCGCTCGAGGCGAGGCCCATCGACGACCGCAGCATCGAAGGGTACGCCTTTGTCGCGTGCTGCCGCGACGACTTCGACGGCTCGCGCGATCGTCTCCGCCTCCAGCGCGCGTACGCCCTCGGCCTCGAGAATGTCGACGATCGAGGCTCGGACGATGTGGTCGGAGTGGAAGACCAACACGCGGCGACCTGCCAAGCAAGGGGCGGCTTCCTGCATCGTGTCCGAGAGGACCGCCTCTCGCACCTCGACCTGTACCGTGACGCGGAAGGTCGAGCCCTCCCCGGGCCGGCTCGTCGCGTCGATGCTGCCGCCGAATAGATGCGCCAGACGCTTGCAGATCGCGAGCCCGAGCCCCGTGCCCCCGTAGCGTCGCGTCACCGAGGCGTCTGCTTGCGTGAACGGATCGAAGATGCCGTGCATCTGTTCAGGAGTGAGGCCGATGCCCGTGTCGTGCACGGCGATCGAGATCGTCGCCGCTTGCTCCTCGCGTTCGACGAGCGAGACCTCGACCCAGACTCGCCCGCTCTCGGTGAACTTGACCGCGTTGCCGAGCAGGTTGACGATGATCTGGCGCAGCCGCGAGGAATCTCCCCGCACGCACGTCGGCACGTCGCGCGCGACGCGCAGCGCGAGGACGACACGATTACGGGTCGCGCGATGCGCGACCGTGCGCAATGCGTCCTCGACGATCTCGCGCAGGTCGAAGTCGGCGGGAACGAGTTCGAGCTTGTCGGCCTCGATCTTGGAGAAGTCGAGAATGTCGTTGAGCAGGCCCAGCAGCGACTCGGCCGATCCATGCACGATCTGCAGCGCCTGGCGCTGATCCTCGGGAAGTTCCTTGTCGAGGATTAGTTCCGTCATACCCAGAACACCGTTCAGCGGCGTCCGGATCTCGTGACTCATGTTGGCGAGGAACGAACTCTTGGCCCGATTCGCGGCCTCCGCCGCATCTTTCGCGCTGGCGAGCGCGCGCGTCTTCTCCGCGACGATTCGCTCGAGCTTGTTCCGCTGGCGGCGAATGCTCGCCTCGCGAGTGTGGACGAAGCCTCCGAAGAGAGCGAGGAGCAGGACGCTAGCCAGTAGTTTGAAGAGATTGGACTCGTAGAAGTAGGGCTCGAAGTAGAGGTCGATCGTCGTGGGCGTCGCGCTCCAGGGGCCGTTCTCGATCCGCGCCTCGACTTCGATGGTGTACGCGCCCGGAGGGAGCTGCGAGAAGAACGCCGAACGACGCGGCCCGACCTCGATCCAGTCCGGCGAGAGTCCGGCGAGACGGTAACGGAAGAGCACCCCGCGCGGATTCGCGAGGTGAAGACCCGTGTACGAGATCTCCACCTCGCGCCGACCGGCGGGAATCTCGCGCGCCTGGCTCTGAGGAATGGAGACACCGTCGACGACGATCTCTTCGATCAAGATCGGCGGTGGCTCGCGATTCTCGACGATCGGTACGGGATCGAGGATCGCCGCGCCGCCGTTCGAGGCGAACCAGAGCCGGCCCGTGCTGTCCTTCATGGCCGAGGGCTGCGAACCGCCGTTGCACTCGGTCGCCTTGATGCCGTTCTCGGCATTGAAGAGCCGGTAGGTGACGCGCGGGGTCTCGCCGCGCAGGTATTTCTCGATCGCGCCCTTCTCGATGCCGAAGACGCCGCGGTTGCCGCTCACCCAGAGTGCGCCGGCTTCATCCTCGAGGATCGCGTAGATCGTGTCCTCGGGCAGTCCCGCCTCGATGCCGATCACGTCGAAGCGACCGTCGGCGTAGCGCAGGATCCCGTGGCCGTAGCTGCCGAGCCAGATCACTCCGCGCTCGTCTTGATGGATGTTGAAGACATAGGGATTGCTCGGCAGTCCCGGCCCGCGAATGGTCTCGAAGCGAGCGCCCGTGAAACGCGCGAGCCCGAGTTCCGTAGCCACCCAGATCGTCCCTTGGGCATCCTCGTGGAACCAGCGCACGATGTTCGCAGGAAGACCATGCTCCATCGAAAAGTTCGTCACCTCACCGCCGTCGAGGCGGCTGATCCCGCCACCCTTCGTCCCGATCCAGACGCGGTTGCGGCGATCGACGTGGATCGCCCGAATGGCATCGTGCGCGAGACCATGGCGCGTGTCGTAGACTTCGAATCGCCCGTTCTCGAGGCGCGCCACACCTTTTTCCGTACCCACCCAAAGCACGCCGTTACGCGTGGGATGAAGCGCGTGGACGATGTCGCTCGGCAATCCATCCGCCATGCGGTAGACGCGGAGTCCGCCGGGACGCAACTCGGCGAGACCGCCGGAGTCGAGGCCGAGCCAGACCGTACCGTGCTCGTCCTGCGTCATGCAGCGCACGTTGTCCGTGGGAAGGCCGTCGGCGCGGGAAACGTGCGTGAAAGGAGTGTCTCGCAGGCGGCTGAGACCGCCGCTGAAAGTTCCGACCCAGAGCGAGCCCTCGCGATCCTCGAGCAGCGACATCACGGTCAGGTCGCCGACCGTCTCGCGCGCGCCCGTCCCTTCGATTCGGTCGTGGCGAAGCCGGAAGAGCCCCGATGAGCTGGACCCGATCCACAGCGTGCCCGAGCGGTCGCGAGCGAGCGTCCTGACGTTGTCCCATCCCAGGCCGGCGGGCGTGGGAAAGAAGCGCTGCTTCGTACCGCGCACGCGCAGCAGGCCGTCGACCACTCCCAGCCAGAGCGTCCCGTCCGGGTCGAGATGAAGCGCGTGGATGGTGCCGTCGGCGCGGACGCTCTCGCCGACCAAGTCGGTCCAGCGGCCCTCAGGGGAGCGCAGCGCGACTCCGCGGTTCGTGCCGATCGCCAGGGCTCCATCGTGCATTTCGCGGATCGCGAGCACGCCGCGCTCGACGAGATCGGGAGGCGTGTCGAGCGCAACGATCTGACTCGCGCCGGAGTGCCAGCGATAGAGCCCGCCCCGCAGCGTCCCGATCCAGAGCGTGCCGCTCGGACCGACGTGCAGCGCCTGGACGATCTCGTCGCCCGCCATGCCCGGCGGCGCGGGCTCGATCGTCCCGACAGCGGGATCGCGGCGTAGCAGTCCGCCGCCGTAGGTGCCGATCCAAAGTGTGCCGTCGGACGTCTCGGCGAGTTGCTGCACCCATGCGGAGCGCATCGCGCGCTCGTTCGTCTTGTCGAAGACACGGAAGCGCAGCCCATCGAAGCGAACCAGTCCCGCTTGCGTGGCGAGCCACACGTAGCCTTGCCGGTCCTGGAGAAGCGCCTGGACGGTGTTCTGCGGGAGGCCGTCGCGGGCGCTCCAGCGATCGAGTCCGTAGTCGGTGAGCGACTTGCTGGGGACGAGGGCGATGGCGGGCAGAAGGCTGGCGAGGGCTCCGAGGAGCGCAGCGATGACGATGGGTGTGCGCCTGGTCGGGAACACGAGCGGCCGCCCTCCCTCCGCCCCCGGGACTCCGAATCACCACAAGTCTCTTCGGCGGTCGTATCCTCGCCTTGAGCGGCGACGGCGGCATCCGTGAAGTGTTCGAACTTCGGCGCGCGCCCCTCGAGCACACTCCGCGTTTATTCAGGGCGTACCGTAATTCGCTGGAGTCGCGCTCCGAAGTCTTCCGCGCATGTTCGATGCGCCGAAGTTCGAACACTTCAGAGGTAGAGATCGGCGAGCGTGTGGACCTTGATGGCCGAGCTCGCCGCGCGGGCCTGCTTCCCCAGGGAGCGCACGAAGAGCCTCCGGCCGATCGTGGCCCCCCTCCCATTCGGGTAGCGCGCGACCTTGCTCTCCAGCTCTTCTTCCAGTCGCGGCAGCGAACGGACCGGCCCCCACTTGCACTCGCAGAGATCCGTCCAGCCGTCCTCGCGAAGCCCCACGACGTCGATCTGCACGTCGGACGCCCAGTACTCGCCCACTTCGAACGCCGCACTCACGCCCTCGCGCTCGTAGATGGCGGCGAGAGCGTCGCGGCAGAGACGCTCGAAGCAATCCCCGAAATAGGACGCGAGTTCGGGACGCACGATGTTGCGCAGGGTCTTCTCTGGCCCCATCTGCTGCAGGTAGCCGAGATTGGGAAAGACAAAGCGGAACCAGAAGCGCAGCAGCGGGTCGGTGACTTCGTAGCGAACTTGGCGGGCGGTGGCGCGCGACTCGGTCAGGGGATAGCGCTTGCCGACATAGCCCAGCTCGATGAGCTGCGCGAGGTAGTAGTGCAAGCGGCGGCCGTCGATGCCGGCGTGCTTCGCGATCTCGGAGTGCATCGTGCGGCCCGTAGCAAGGGCTTGGAGCACGGCGTGATAAGTCTCGACCTCTCTCAGTTCCTCGCGGAGCAGGAAATCGGGCTCGCGGTTGAGCGCGCCGTAGGGATCGAGGATCTGCTCGATGATGTTCATCTCGACGGATGAACGGGGTGCGAAGCTGCGCAGGTAGAGCGGCACGCCGCCGCAGATGAAATAGGCCTCCGCTCGCGACTGCGGCGAGTACTCGGGGTGAAACGCCGCTGCCTCGCGATAACCGAAGGGCTTGAGGTGGATCTGGCTGGTCCGCCGCCCGAAGAGCGGGCTCTTGCGGCCGAGAACCTCGCGCTCCATGAAGCCCACGTACGAGCCGCAGAGAATGAGCACGACGTTGCCCTGCTGCCGCATGCGCCGGTCCCAGAGCTCTTGCAGGACGGACGGCAGTTCGGGGCTGGCAATCGCGCTCCACTGAAATTCGTCGAGGGCGATCACGAACTTGCGATCCGTGGGCAGCCGGTCGAGCACGAGTTCGAGCGCCTGCTTCCATCCATCCACGGCAACGTGCGCAAGAAGCGGCTCCTCGAGGGCGAGCGCGGCCTCACGAACGAAGTCGGCAAGCTGGAGCGCCGGGGGCGCCTGCTTGCCGAGAAAGTAGAGACCCTGCCGGGAGCGCAGGAAGTGAACGATCAGTTCGCTCTTGCCGACGCGGCGGCGGCCGTAGATCGGGATGAACGCCGAGCCCGGCCCCGAGAGGGCGCCCTCGAGCACCTTCACTTCTCGGGATCGGCCGATGAAGCCCTGCGACATCAGGGGGATTCTAGCCGCGGCTCCAGGGCTTTGTCGAGTCGTGTTTTGACGAGTTGTGTTCGGTCGAAGAGTTCTCGCGGGCGAGCGGAGGGCCGCGGGATCGGCCCCCCCGCCCGCACCTCAGCGCGACGATCCGGCTCGCTGAACCTCTTTTTTGATGCGCTGCACGTGCCCGCGGCCGAGCGCCTTCACCTCGCATCCGAGCTCGAAGTAGCGGCGGATCCGCGCGTCGTCGAGGATTCCGAAGCAGTCGACGACCGCGAGCGGCGCCCCGGCCTGCTCGACCACCCACTCGGGCTCCAAGGCGAGGTAGGGCTCGTGCGGGACGGCCAGGATCAGCGCCTCGGCACCGCGGAGGGCGCCGACGAGATCCTGGCTCACGCGCAGGTCGACCAGTTGGTCCTGATTGCGGAAGAAGCGGGCCAGCGAGTGGCCCGGCGCGGGGTAGGTGTCCTGGCTCTCGAATTCGTACCAGTGCTCGACGTAAGGATCGTGGATGCGCATCTCGGCGCCCATCTCGGTGAGCCGCCGCACGACGACCTCTGAGCCGCTATAGCGCGTATCGCCGACGTCCTGCCGGTAGCTGGCGCCACAGAGCAGGATGGCGGCGCCCGCGATGGTGCGATCCATATTGCGTAGCGCGTCTCGCGTGAGCGTGGCGACGTGGAGGCCGCGCGTGTCGTTGATGTCGATCGCGGTCGTGCTCATCTTGAAGATCGTGTCGCCGTCGTCGAAGCCGAGAATGTGGCGATAGGCCCAGTAGCCGAGTCCGCCGTCCTTCGGAAGGCAGTAACCGCCGATGCCGGGCCCAGGGAAAATCATGTTGCTGTGGGTAGGGCGCACTTTGATGGCCTTGATGACCTTGATGAGATCGACTCCGTTGCGCTCGGCGAAGAGGCTCCACTCGTGGAGGAATGCGAGCGTCGTCGCGCGATAGGAGTTCTCGACGATCTTCGCGGTCTCGGATTCGATCGGCCGGTCCATCACGGTGAGCGGGAACTTCTTCACGTTCAGGACTTCGCTGAGGAACTTCACGACCCGCTCGCGCGCTTCGTCGTTGCAGCCGCTGCAGACGCGCCAGAAGTCGCGAATGCTCGCGACGTACTCGCGACCCGGCATGACGCGCTCGTAGCTGTGCGCGAGCAAGGGCTCGCTCGCGATGCCGCGCTGGACGAAGGCCTTCTTGAGCAAGGGCCACGCGACGAACTCCGTGGTACCGGGTGCGACGGTCGTCTCGATCAGGGTGAGGCAATGCGCCGGGATCGTTTCGCCGATCGTGCGGATCGTCGCCTCGAGCGCGGCCATCTCGACTTCGCCGGTGCGCATATTGCCGAGATCGCGCTTGCTGTAGTCGCACTGCACGTCGACGACGACGCAATCGGCCAGCTTCAGGCAGTCGCTGTCGAATGTGGCGATGAGCGTCTTCTTCTCGAGGACGCAGCGGCGGATCATCGGATCGACTTCGGGATCCTCGGCCTTCACGGGCGAGAGCCCGCGGTTGAGAATCGGGATCTTCCAGTAGCTGCGGCTGCTCGGGCGCTGGCATCCGATCACGAACTTGCCCGGCTTGCCCTGCGCGTCGACGGTGTCGGCAATGATCGCGGCCATGACGGCGCCAACGAAACCGACGCCCATGACGACGACGATCTCTTTGCCCTCGGCCCGCGCCGCTGCGGCGAGCGCGCTCACGCGCACGAACTCGGCGGTGTAATCGGCTTCGGTCGGAAGGGCGAACTTCTCACCGGTGGGGCTGAGCGAAAACTTGGACATCGCGCGACTCCTTGTCTTCGACCCCGAGAGACGATCACGCTCGGGTGAAGCGCGAGGAGTCTAGCAGCACGGCGCGCGGTTCCGTACGGGCGCCCGAGGTGGTCACGGTAGCCGAGGACGAGTGCCGAGAAACCAACGGTCTCGGCGTAGTTCGACAGTTCGGCGAGCGGCCGCCGCTCAGCCCTCGGATTTCATCTCGGCGATGAAGCGGTCGGCCTCGGCGATGGATTTTTCCATCTCGGAGATGAGCGACCCGACATCGGCCTGGAGCGATTCGGAGGTCTGCTTGAGCGAGCCGAGCGCGCGGGCGTTGAGGTTGTGCTTGAGGAAGAGCACGCGCTCTTCGAGCTTCTTCAGTACGGGATCCATCCGCGACGCGGCGCGCTCCATCGTGGTGATCAACTCGCCGCTGCGCTTTCTCGTTTCGGCGAGTTGCTGCTCGCTGATGCGCCGCATGTCGCGATCGGTGTACTTCGCCAGCTCTTGCTCCCACTCGACAAAGAGCTTCTCAGAGACCTTCTTGATGCCCGAGATCCGGTCGTGGACCTCTTCGGCCTTCTTGGCGCTCGCCTCGTACTCGGAACGCAGCGACTCGTAGCGCGACTCGAGCTCGCCTCCCTCATAGCCGGTGATCGCCTGGAACTCCTCGAGCGCGTCGCGGAACTGCTGCTGAGCTTCCTGCTGCGCCTCTTTGGCGTTGGTGACGCGCTTGACGAGGACGTCACGCTTCTCCATGCCGAGCTTCTCGAGCGCGTCGAGGTAGAGCGTGCCGCCCGACTGATAGCAGCCGGGACCAAGGGCGGCGACGGTGGCGAGAACCAGGACGAGCGAGGCGCGATTCATGGGAAACCCTCCGGCGGAGCGGCCGCGGCGTCTGCTGACATCCGAGCAGTCTATGCAGAGCGCGGCCGTTCGCCACGCCTCTGGGAGCTGCCGAGGGAGAGCGCGCGGCTACCGGCACGAAATGCCGAGAGCCTCGCGCACGGCCTTCCAGTCGAAGGCCGCGACGCCGCGGTCGTCGTGAACCGCGAAGATCGCGCCCTCGCTGAAGGGGCCGATGGGCTGCGAGGCGACCGTGATGCCATCCGTATTAGCCGTCTTCGCGCCCGTGAACGCGCCCTTGAAGGCGAAATCCTGGCGGTCGAAGAGCAGGAAGCGCGTCCGGCGTTTGTCCTGGTCGGTCGTCACCCAGTAGCCGCTCGTGCCGCACTCGAAGAGCGCGATGCCCTCGGCCTGAGCGAAGAAGAGCCCCTCACCGACGATCTTTCCGGTGAAGCGCCCCGCGCGGTCGTAGACCTTGATCAGCGTGTTCGCCTCGAACTCGTCAGCGAGCAGCACGACATCGGCCGCGGGATCGACGGCCACGGACTCGACGACGTGCAGCACGCCGTCGCCCTCGGCGGCGCCGAATGTCGCCTCGGGCGTCGCCTCGATGCGCACGCCGTCGATGGTCACGCCGAAGACGCGCACGCGCTCGTCGAGCTTGCCGGTGCGGCGTGCGCCGGCTGTCGCCACGAGATCGAAATCGTCGGTGACGTAGGCGCGCAGCTTCCCGGGAGCGGTTTCGAGCAGCGCGATCCCGTAGGGCTTGATGAGCAGATCGTCGCCGAAGGTCGCGACGAGCTTCTTCTCGGGGAGGGAGAAGACGGCAACGCGGTGGTTGTCGCGTTCGACGACGAAAAGCAGATCACCATGGACCGCGATGCCATTCGGCCTGTCGAGCGGCGCCGCGGCGGTGCCGGTGACCACGTCGAGGGAGCGGCCATCGGCCGCATCGAAGATGAGCAGGCGATCGGTCGCCTTGGCGGTTGCGAGGAGCCAGTTCTGCCGCGGCCAGACGGCGAGCGAGTCGACGTTGTCGCGCCGGTAGTCGTCGACCAGGTAATGCTCGGGAACCATGACCGGGGCGCGGCCCTCGAGCAGGGGCGTCGTCGCGCAAGAGGCGAAGGCGAACGATACGAGCGCGGTGGTACCCAGGCGAGCGGCGAACCTGCGAGCGAGGCGATCCATCGAGACTCCCGCGGCGCGCGTCGCATTGCGCGCCAAGAAAGAGGGCCGGCTCACGCCGGCCCTTCGAAGACTTGAGGCGATCTGGCGGCGCTCAGAATACGTAGCTGACGCCGAGCCGACCAGTCCACGAGTAGTACTCCTCCTGGATCGGCCGGTCAGGGACGCCTTCGTAGAAGCGCAGCGGTTCATCGGTGAGATTGATCACTTCGAGGCTGAAGCGAAGACCACTCTTCATCGTGTAACTCGCGATGAAGTCGACCTGCTCGCGATCATCGTAGTAGATGTCTTCGGCGGCCGTCTCGCCGACCTCCGCGATGTACTTGCCGTGGAAGTTGTAGGAAACGCGCGCCGAGAAGCCCGCCTTCTCGTAGCTGAGCGCGACGTTGCCGAGCGTTTCGGACTGGCCCGGCAGCGTGGCCTTGTCGCCCTCGCGATCGGGGAAGGTCGCTTCGGAGTCGGTGTACGTGTAGTTGAAGTGCACGCCGAGGCCATCGAAGGGGCCAGGCAGGAAGCGCAAATGGTGAACGTACGCGAGCTCGAAGCCGAGCAGCTCGGCGTCGTCGCCGTTGAGTGGCGTGGTCACCTCGAACTCCTCGCCGTCGAAGATCTCCTCGTTGCGGAAGAAGTAGATGTAGTCCGTCAGGTCTTTGTAGAACGCGCCGACCGAGAGGACGCCCACCGACGCGAAGTAGCGCTCGTAGAGCACGTCGAGGTTCCAAGACAGCGTGGGGTCGAGGTCCGGATTGCCGCGCTCGATCTCTTGATCTTCCGAGATGATCAGCCGGAAGGGAGCGATCTGTGCGAAGTCGGGGCGGGCGAAGGTACGCGTG
>CAZPJJ010000022.1:0-20130 GCA_964586535.1 uncultured Acidobacteriota bacterium
CGCCGCCACGAAGGCAACGTAAACCAGCTTCTTCATGGAATGGCTCCTTTTCCGTCGCTTGTTTCTCTACCGACTAACTTTCCCTGCTAAAGACTCTGACCCGTTTCCTCTGCTCCGCTTCGACTGTGGACCCCCCTTTCCGGACGCGCCTGAGAAGTCTCAGGCGGGTGCGGCAGTCCGCGTGGAAGCTACGCTGAACAGGGGTCAGGACAAGGGGATTTTCATAGTTGAGACAAAGAAGTTCCGTTTTGCTTTCGCTTCTTTTTTGTCGAGTAAAAACGGTCCTACCGGGCCATCATTTCCGTGTCGCCCCGGGCCGCCCCAGATCCCGCCGGAGATTCTCTATGTCATTAATAAAGAAAGACTTGGGATCCGGGGTCGGTTGTTCTCCGCAGCCTGAGGACTGCCTCCAACCAACGGCTTTCCTCGACTTCGAAGACTCCCGGGTAAGCGAGCGGACGACCCTTTGGGTCGCCGACCGGGAAGAACCACGCGAAAAAGCGGTCGCTCTTTACCTTCGAATTCGTGACTCCTACCGCTACGACCCGTACCGGATCTCCCTGGATCCGGCGGACTACCGGGCGAGCGCGCTCGTTGGTCTCGACCGCACCTTCTGCGTGCCGAAGGCGATTCTGCTTGCCGCCATGGCCCGATCGGCGGGAGTTCCCGCCGCGCTCGGTTTCGCGGACGTCAGGAACCACCTGGCGACTGAGCGGCTCTTGGCGACTATGCGTACGGATGTCTTCGCTTTCCACGGCTACGTGGCGCTCTTCATCGACGGCCACTGGGTGAAGGCCACTCCGACCTTCAATCGCGAACTCTGTGAGGCTTTCGGAGTACCTCCTTTGGATTTCGACGGACGCTCCAATGCGCTACTCCATCCTTTCGATGGCGACGGCCGCAGACACATGGAGTACGTGACGGATCACGGCCTCTTCACCGATTTCCCCTTCGATCGCATGATCGAGTCGTGGCGGTCGACCTATCCTCACTTCTTCGACGACGAAGGAGGCGCTAGGCGATGAAGGCGCTCGTGCTCGGCCATGGCGATCTCGGTGACGGCGAGATCCTGCGAGAGCACGCCCGCGCGGCCGATCTCGTCATCGCCGCGGACGGCGGCGCGCGGCACGCTTCACGCTTGGACGTGCATCTCGACGCGATCGTCGGCGATCTCGACTCGCTCGGCGAAGAGGAAGTTCGCGACTTCGCCGAACGGGGCATCGCGATCGAACGGCACGACGAGCGGAAGGACGAGACGGATCTCGAGCTCGCCCTGCGAAGAGCTCTCCTCCAGGGAGCCGAACACATCGTGATCGCGGGAGCGCTCGGCGCGCGTTGGGATCAGACGCTGGCCAATCTGCTTCTGGCGGCCGATCCCGCCTTCGCCGGCGTTCGCGTCGAACTCGTCCACGGATCGGAGACCATCCGCTATGTGAGGGGAGGCGAGTCTCTCGATCTCGGCGGCAACCCGGGGGATACCGTCTCCCTCGTCCCTCTCAGCGCGGTCGTCTCGGGAATCGACACCCGTGGACTCGAGTGGCAGTTGGAGGATGCCGAGCTTTGTCTGGGAACGCCCAGGGGCGTCTCGAACAAGTTGCTCGCATCGGACGCGCGGATCGCCGTGCGAAGCGGCGTCTTGGCAGTGATCTGGATCAGCGGTCCGCATCGCTGAACGCGAGCGAAGACGGGCCTCGCCCGATTCCCCGTACGTCGCTCAGGAGCCTCCACGCCGCCAGCACTTGAGCTGGCCGTCATCGTGCACGAGCGCAAAACCTGGCGGCAGGAAGGGCCCGAGAGCATCGGCGACACTCAGGATCGCGACGTCGCGAGGGTGCTCTGCCACGGCCTTCGCCAAGCGCGTGTAGAACGACTGTCCCGCTTCAGTGTCGGGACGAAGGGGACGATAGAGGTACAACACGTCGAAACCCGCCAGGTCGGCGTCGACGAGATCTTCGACGCGCCACGTCACGCGCTCGTCGGGAATCCCCAACCAGCGCTGCAGGACGCGCCCGATCTCGACCATGCGGGCGCTGATCTCGATCTGCACCGTCGCTGCGTGCGGGTCGAGGATCTGCATGAGGAGGCACTGCAGGCCGTTTCCGGCGCCCAGGTCCGCGCTCACGCTCTGCGGGCGCAGAAAGCGGCCGGCTTGGAGAAGCGGGGCGAGGCCGCCCGCGTGCGCCCAATAGCCTCCGCTAGCGTCCACACGCGCGCGCTCGTCCGGATCGTAGGGCGCTTCGTGCATGTGAAGGTAGGCATAGAGTTCGAGAAAGGCATCCTCGATCGCCATGCTCGAGCGATCGCCCGCCGAACAGGCTTCGAGAAGCCGGTCACGCAGTTCTTCATGCCGTGGAAAGATCACGCGCATTTCCTGATCGGGAGCCCGGCTCGCAAGGAGCGAGACGAGGCGCGCGAGACGCTGGCGCTCGATGCGTGAGTAATCGTGCTTGTCCAGTACTTCGAAGATGCTGGCTTGGAACATCACCGTTTCTCTGTCTAGAGCAGGGAGACGACCCACGTCGCTCCGACCCATGCTCCGAGCGCCGCACCGACGCTCGAGAGGATCGAGACGAGCAGGACGCGCGTCAAGCGGTTGCGGTAGATGCCGCGCAGCGATCCGATGTCCTCGCGTACGCGCTCGCAGTCTTCGACGGTTGGCCGGCGGAGCCAAGCCTCGACGAGCCCGACGACCATTCCGGCGGCAAGGGCAGGGTTGAGCGTCGTGATCGGCGCGACGACGAACGCGGTGGCGATCGAAACCAGCCGCGCACCGGCGAAGACGCTGAAGAGCGCCGCGAGCACCGAATTCGGCAGGATCCAGGCGACGAGCATCTCGACGAGGGCCTCGCCCGAATGGCGCTGCCAGCCGATGTAAAAGGCCCCGAGGACGAGCGCTGGGATGATCCACTGAAGCAGGCCGACCCAGCGCGACTTCTTCGGGATCGACTCGAGCGCCGCCAGATCCACGGGCTTTCCGAAGCGCTCGCGAATGCCTGCGACGTGCGCCGCCCCGACGACCGCGACGACGCGCTGCCCCGGCGCACCTTCGATCTTGGCCGCGAGATACGCGTCCCGCTCATCGATGAGCGGCTCTTTGACCCTTGGAAACGCCTCGGCGAGTTCGCGCAACATCGAATCGAGCGCCTCGCCCTGCTTGAGGCGCTCCAGCTCCGCTTCTTCGACCTCGCGGTCGTCGAAGGCCGACTCGACGATCGCGCCCAGCAGTTGGAAGCGCTGCCAGAGCGAGATGTTGGCCCATGTTCGGCGGAGAGTCGTCTGGATGTCGCGATCGGCAAGGACGAGCGTCGCGCCGACTTCTCGCGCCGCAGCCGCGGCGGCCACGAGTTCATCTCCGGGCTTGACCCCGAGTTTGCGTCCCAGCCGGGCCTGGAAGGACGCGAGCGCGAGACTGACCAGCAAGAAAGGGACCCGCCCCTGCCGGATGACCTGAAAGACGTCCAGCTTTCGCCAACGCCCTTCGTCCGTGAGTGCCTCGAGACGATGCGCATCCAGTTCGACGGCGACCGAATCGGGCCTGACGCTCGCGATGACCTCGCGGACTTCCTCGACCGAGCGCGCGGACACGTGGGCCGTACCCACGATGTGGAACGTCCGCCCCTCGTGTTCGATGATCGTCGTGTGATCCATCGCGCCGTTCATAGTCCCTGGTGTCCACCCCCGGATTCGAAGGGGCCGCATCTTGGGGGCCATCGGCCGCCCGCGCCACTCACACGGCTCGAAGGGAACCGGCGCGGGCGGATCCCTTCGCCCGAGCGGAGGATGGAGCCGCGATGATCCGGCGCTTCCGATGGCCGGAGAGCCGCGAGACGCTGGCGCGTCTCGCGAAGCGCGGCGTCTTCGTCGGCGAGCCCCGAGGCCGGCGCCTGCTCTGCGTGGAGGCGGCTCAGTCCGACGCTCCGCTCGCGATCGAAGTGCCGCTCGTCCTTCCGCGCGTTCGAGACGGGGAGTCGATTGCCGAGTACGTCGCTCGCGTTCCCGTCCGGCTCGGCACCGAGATCGTCCTGCTCGCCCGGGCGGGAGCCGTGGCGTGGGGAATCTGGGACGACGACCGGCTCGTGCGGCACAAGGTCGACAAACGCTACGTGGTTCGAGGAACGGGCCGGGCACAGCCTACCCACCTGAAGAGCAAGGGTAAATCCCGCTACGGATCGAGACTTCGCTTGATGAATCACCGCGCCCTGCTCGAAGACACCAGCGCAAAACTGCACGCGCTCTGGAGGGAACACGGTCCCGCCGATCGCGTGTACGTGGGCTGTCCGGTGCGGCTCTGGGCGGAGTTCGCGAGTGCGGGCGCGGGGCTACCGCTCGGTTTCGACGAACGCATCCTCCGTCTGCCTTTCGACTTCGGGGCACCCGGCTTCGACGAACTCATACGCGTCCGTGCCAGGCTCACGACAGGAGAGATCGTGTTCCGCGACGACGATCCGCCGGCTTGCGCGAGCGCGCCTCGCGAGGAGGGGCCGCTTTGGCCCGACGACGACGATTGACCCGAACCGAACGCCTCGGCTCGTGCGTCCGGGTCAGGAAGGATCGGCCAGGTCCAGCAGCAGATTCGCCATGCCGGGAGCCAGACCGGCATGAGCGGTCACGCGGATCGAGATCTCCGGATGGCGCTCGCGGGTCGCTTGCACGATCGCGGGGATGTCGGACGTAACGTGGCGGCCGGCGGCCAGGAGATAGGGCACGATGACGAGTTCGCGAGCCCCGGCCCGCACCTGCTCGTCGAGGACCTCCGCCAAGAGCGGGGTCGTGAGTTCGAGGAATCCCAACGCGACGGCCTCGAAACGCCCCTGGGAAGTCGCGGCGACCGCGCCGGCCATGCGCCTTACCTCGGCGTTCGATGATTCGAGTCGGCTGCCGTGCGCCGCAATCACCAGGACTCGCATGCCGAGATCTCCCTTGCCGGTGCCCCGGGCAGATGACGGGACCGGCCCTCCGCGCGCGGCCGCCCTATGATGACTTCACCCATGCCCTACCTTCCCGCCATCCCAGTCTCGGAAGTCCCGATGGGAGACAAGCGCCGCGCCAAGATCGCCGGACGGGAAGTCGTCGTCTTCCACTGCCAGGACGGCTTTCACGTGTTCGAGGATCGGTGTCCCCACCTCGGCGCGCCGCTCTCCGACGTCGGATTCGTCAAGGGCGAAGAGATCCTCTGCGTGCTGCACTGCGCGAAGTTCGATCTCGCGTCGGGCCGTGTCCTCGCTGCGCCCGCCGAGGAGGATCTCGTTCGCTACGCCTGTCGCGTCGAGCACGGGACGGTCATGGTCGAGATCCCAGATCACGAGAGGTAGATACTCTCCCGCGTGATCGACGCAATCGCGTCAGCCCAGGCGGTGTCGGCGTTGAGCGAAGGAATCAGACGCAAGTCCTCACCACCTGCCTCGCGGAAGTCATGCCGGGCACGATCGCCGATCTCTTCGAGCGTCTCGAGACAGTCGGCGACGAACGAAGGGCAGGCGACCGCGATGCGGCGCACGCCAGCGCGGGCCAGCTCGAGGATGCGCACGTCGGTATAGGGCTGGATCCAAGGGTCGCGGCCCAAGCGGGACTGGAAAGCGACCTCGTAGCGGTCCGCGGCGAGCCCGAGCGCCTTGGCGAGCGCGCGCGCCGTCGCGTAGCACTGCGCGCGGTAGCACTGGCGATTCGCGGTGACGATCGCGGAGCAGCAGGTCTCGTCGGCGCGACAGTGTCGCTGGCCCGGCGGCGACTCGTCGGATTTGACGACGTGCCGCACGGGCACGCCGTGAAAGCTCATCATCACCAGGTCAGGTCGCAGATCTTCGATCACGGGAACACTCACCGCGCGGAAAGCGTCGATGAACGCCGGGTGGTCGTAGTAGGGCGGAATGACCTGCAAAGCCGGCACATTCCATCCGCGGCTCGCTTCGCGATAGACCTGTTCGACGCCCGAGCCCCACGCCGCGGAGGAGTACTGAGGAAAGAGCGGAAATACGGCGATGCTATCGATCGCGCGCGACCGGAACGCCTCGAGAGCGGTGCCGATGGAAGGGTTCTGATAGCGCATGGCCAACTCGACGTGGATGCCGTCGCCGAGACGCTCCTGGACCTTGGCGGCAAGTTCGAGTCCGTACACCAGCAACGGCGAGCCTTTGTCCGTCCAGATCGTTCGATAGGCGGCCGCGGACTTTCGCGGTCTCGTCGGCAGGATCACCAGCTCGAGCAGAAGCCGGCGCACGACGGGATTGACGTCGAGCACGCGCGGATCCGAGAGGAACTCGCGCAGATAGCGGCGGACGTCGCTCGTCTCGGTGGAATCGGGAGTGCCGAGATTCAAGAGCAGGAGACCACGACGGCTCACAGGTCGACTCCTCGCCGCCTCCGTTTCGCAGGGAGGCGCGATCGGGGATGCGGCTTATTCTAGTCGCGTGATGATGAAACGCGGCAACGACGACGGCGGCACGAGATCGCTCGTCGTCGTCTTCGGAGATCAGCTCGATCTGAACGGCCCAGCCCTGCAAGAAGCCGATCCCCGCCAGGACGCCATCCTGATGATGGAGGTCGAGGGCGAATCGCGCCACGTTCCGAGCCATCGGCAACGAACCGCGCTCTTTCTCTCCGCGATGCGCCACTTCGCGGCGCGCGTGCGCGAGCGCGACTTGCGGCTGCGGTACGTCGCCATCGACGACGGCGACAACACTCAGAGTTTCGAGACGGAGCTCGGCCGGGCATTGGCCCACTTCCGGCCCGCGCGGCTCGTCGCCACGCGGCCGGGCGAATGGCGCGTCCTCGAATCCCTCGAGCGCGCGGCTCGCGCGGCGGCGGTCCCGCTCACTATCCTCGCCGACCGTCACTTCCTCTGTTCGACCGAGGACTTCGCGACCTGGGCCCGAGGCAAACGCGAGTTGGTGCTCGAGCATTTCTACCGCTGGCAACGCAAGCGGCTCGGGATCCTCATCGACGAGCAGGGCGGGCCCACGGGCGGCGCCTGGAACTTCGACAAAGACAACCGCGAGTCGTTTCGCAGCGCGCCGCGTCCTCCGGTGCCCTGGCGTCCGGCTCTCGACGAGACCACGCGCGAGGTGCTGCGCCTCGTCTCTTCCCGGCTCACCGGGCTGCCGGGGCGGCTCGACGAGTTCCCCTGGCCCGTGACGCGCGAAGACGCGCTTCGCGCCCTGAACGATTTCATCGAGAACCGGTTGCCCCTTTTCGGCCGCTTTCAGGACGCGATGTGGTCCGGCGAAAGATATCTCTATCACTCGCTGCTCTCGCCCGCGCTCAACCTTCGGCTGCTCGATCCGCGCGAGTGCGTCGCGCGAGCCGTGGAGGCGTACGAACGGGGCGACGCTCCGCTCGCGGCCGTCGAAGGATTCATCCGCCAGATCATCGGCTGGCGCGAGTTCATCCGCGGCGTGTACTGGCTGATGGGGCCCGACTACGGGAGGCGCAACGCGCTCGACGAGCATGGAGCACTGCCGGAGTTCTACTGGACGGGGGATACCGAGATGGCATGCCTGCGCGACGCGCTCCTGCAGGTGCTGGACGTCGGCTACGGGCATCACATCCAGCGCCTGATGATCACGGGCAACTTCGCGCTCATCGCGGGGATCGATCCGCGTGCCGTCTCCGACTGGTACCTCGGGATGTACGTCGACGCCATCGACTGGGTGACTCTGCCGAACACGCTCGGCATGACCATGCACGCGGATGGTGGCGTCGTCGGGACCAAGCCTTACGCCGCGAGCGGCAAATACGTTCAACGCATGAGCAACTACTGCGAGAAGTGCCGCTTCGACGTCTCGCTCCGCAGCGGACCCGGGGCCTGCCCTTTCAACGTGTTCTATTGGGACTTCCTCCTGCGCCACGAGCAGCGTTTCCGCTCGAATCGACGCATGGGGCCCGTCCTCTCGCACCTGCCGCGCATGAGCGGCGACGAGCGGGCGGCGATTCAGCAGGATGCCGATCGCCTGCGCCGCGCCTTCGGCATCGCCACCCACGGCGATCCTTGAGGAACGAGTGCTGCTTTACGACTTCGCGGATTCTCGCAATGCCGACTGGACGGCGATCAACGATATCGTCATGGGCGGCGTGTCTTCGGGAAGGTTCACGCCGACGGGCGCGGGCAGCGCGCTCTTCGACGGCGTCGTGCGCCTGGATCACGGCGGGGGCTTCGCATCCGTGCGCTCTCCGCCGCGGAACCTCGATCTCTCGTCGTTCAGCGGTTTGACGATCCTCGCGCGCGGTGACGGCAAGACCTACAAACTCGGGTTCGTGACGCAGGGCGGCCCCGACGGTGTCGTCCATCGCGCGCCGATCCGCACGAAAGCCGCAGTCGTCCAGGAATACTCCGTTCGCTTCGAGGATTTTCGCCCGATGCTGCGTGGCGCGATCGCAATCGGCGCGGGCGTACCGGACCTGAGTTCGATCGCTGCCTTCAGCCTCTTGATCGGGGACCGCCAAAATGGCCCCTTCCAACTCGAGATCTTTCAGGTCCGAGCCTTCGTCGCTCCGGGTTGACGATCCGCCGGGCGTAGAATGACGATCTCTACGGGAGGAGGCGGAATGCGGGACGAGATCGACGACCCGAGATTCGACGCGCTCGAAGGCCAGGACCGCTCCGTCAGCCGCGACATCGCGGGCGCGGTGAGCGCGGATCGCGTTTCGATCCGGCAGGGGGCCGCCGGGGAAGTGTCCGCGCAGCACGTCGACGTTCGCCAGGGCGCGGTCGTGGTGGCGAGGGCAGGCGCGGTGCGCCTCGAGTCCTCGGCGGCGGGCGCCGTCTTCTCCGAAGAGGACGCCGTTCTCGACATGAGCATCGCCGGCGTCGTCGCCGGCAGGGGTGAGGTGGCGCTCGACCAGTGCGCCGCCGGCGTCGTCGCGGGCCGCGACGTCTACTCCCGGGATACGAATGCGGTCTTCGTCGTCGCGGGACGTCTCGACGGCAAGGTGAACTCGGCCTTCGGCAGAACCGAGTCGCTGATATTCGGCGCAGCAGCCGGACTCGTCATCGGCGGGCTGCTCTTGCTGCCCCGTCTCTTCGGCTCTCCCAAGACTCCACCGAAGAAATCGCGTTCCTGAAGTCAGCGCGCCACCGCGGCCGCGAGGCCCGCGCGAAAGATCGCGAGACCGTCCGCCTTGCGCTCACCAGCCGGATCGTCCTCGCGGCGAGCGCGGGGATGGTGCCACGAGTGAACGAAGGCCTCGGGATGTGGCATCAAGCCGAAAACTCGCCCGCTCGCATCACAAAGCGCCGCAGCCCCGCCGATCGACCCATTGGGATTCGCCGGCCAGGCCTCGGTCGGCATACCCCCTTCGTCGACGTAACGCAACGGCACACGCCCGCTGCGCGCCAGGCCCTCGAACGCGGTGTCGCTTTCGAAGACGAGCTTGCCCTCGCCGTGCCGGGCCGGAATGTCGATGATTCCGAGACCTCTTGTCCAGGCGCAGTGCGATGCAGGATCTGCGCCGACCCGCACCCACGCGTCGCGATAGCCGAGCCGGTCGTTGGGCGCGAGCGCGGCGCGGGGTACGAAGTCGTGCGGTCCGCGCGGCGGCCCCGGCAAGAGCCCCAGACGCACGAGCGTCTGAAAGCCGTTGCAGATCCCGATCACCAGGCCACCGCGCTCCAGGAAGACACGCAGGTCATCGAGTAGATGCGCCCGAAGACGCGCCGCGAGTACGAATCCGCCGGCGATGTGATCGCCGTAGGCGAAGCCGCCGATCAGCGCGAGCACGTCGTAGTCGCGGAGCGGCCGTTG
This sequence comes from uncultured Acidobacteriota bacterium, assembly GCA_964586535.1. Taxonomy (GTDB): domain Bacteria; phylum Acidobacteriota; class Polarisedimenticolia; order J045; family J045; genus CAZPJJ01. The sequence goes on from CAZPJJ010000022.1 coordinate 9,738, forward strand.
CGCCCGGCCCGCGAAGAGATCCGTCAGGTGGACGAGGTCGGGGCGGCCGCCGAGCAGGCGAAACGCGTGCGCCGTCTCGGCCTCGCAATTCAAGCCGAAGCCGGTTGGGATCAGGATGCGCAGCTTGGAGAAGTCGGCGTGAGTCATGGTCAGGCCTCCTCCTCGAGGTTGTTGAGCGTGCGCTTCCAGGCCGCGGCGATGTCGGCGACCTGTTCGTCGATGAGCACGCGTCCGCTGGCGGCGATGCGCAGCGAACGCGCCGCGTCGACCGAGCCGATCTCGGCGACGGGGTGGCCCGCCAAACGATCCAAGACGCGCGGCACTTCGACTGCTTCGACGACCAGAACGAGGCGGCCGCACGACTCGGAGAAGAGCCAGCCCTCCCAACCCGGATCGACCGGTGCCGGAGCGCGTGCGAGATCCACGTCGAGCCCGAGACCCGCCGCTTGCGCGATGCGGAACAGCGCGGGCAGGAGACCGCCCCGGCCGGGCGCGTGCGCCGCCGCGATCACCCCTTCTTGGATGAGAGCCGCGACATCCCGGTAGCGCTGCGCCCACGCGGCTGGCTCGCAACGCGGCACGGAGAGGAAGCGCTCGCCGCGCGCCGCCGCCCACTCGGTGCCGCCCAACTCGCGCTTCGTCTCACCGAAGAGCAAGACGCGCTGGCCCGCGCGCCGCGGCTCCAGAGTGACGGCGCGCCGGACATCGTCGAGTAGCCCGATCGCCGAGACCAGCAGCGTCGGCGGAACACTGATCCTCCGTCCGCCGATCACGGCGTCGTTCTTCATCGAATCCTTGCCCGAGATGAGCGGGACGCCGTAGGCCTCGCAGATCTCCGAAAGGCCCCGCGAAGCGCGCACGAGCTGCGCGAGCTTGTGCGCCGCGTCGGGGTTGTCGGGGCTCGGCAGCGGATCCGGCCAGCAGTAGTTGTCGAGCGCCGCGATGCGGTCGAAGCGCGCTCCCGCTGCGATCAGTCGCCGCACGGCGAGATCGACTCCGGCCTGCGCCATCGCATGAGCGTCGATGTCGGAGTACGTGGGGAAGATCCCCTCCGCCAACGCATAGCCCGTGCAGTCTTCGTGATCGATCTGCAGCACGGTGGCGTCGGCCGGGACATCGGCATGGAGGCCGATCCAGGGACGCACGACCGAGAGCGCCTTGACGCCGTGATCGTAGGTGCGCGCGATCTCTTCGTTGGAGGCCAGGTTCTCGCGCGCGAGAAAGGTCGTGGCGAGTCCTCGCGGCGGCTCTTCCTGCGGCGCGGGCTCTCCGCCTTCGGCCGGCGAGAAAACGGCCCGCAGGCGCATGTCGGGATCGCCGTCGTGCAGGAACGCGAGTGGCAGATAGCAGACGGGCACGTCTCCGTGCACGACATGGAAGACGCCGTCGTCCGTGAAGGCGCCGAGATCCGTCGCTTCGACTTCGCGGAGATTCGCGAGCGCGAGAAAGTCCGCGAGCGAAGCGGGAGGTACGGCGACCGTCATGCGCTCCTGGGCTTCCGAAACGAGGATCTCCCAGGGTGCGAGCCCCTGGTACTTCAACGGGGCTTTGGCCAAGTCGAGGCGGGCGCCGCCCGTAGCGCGCGCCATTTCCCCGACCGAGCTGGAAAGTCCGCCCGCACCGTTGTCCGTGATCGAAGAATAGAGCCCGCGATCGCGCGCCTCGAGCAGGAAGTCGAACATCATCTTCTGCGTGATCGGATCGCCGATCTGCACCGCTTGCACGGGGCTCGTCTCGGTCAACTCGGCGCTCGAGAAGGTCGCGCCGTGAATACCGTCCTTTCCGACCCTTCCGCCGACCATCACGATGCGATCGCCCGGACGCGCGCGCTTCTCGTGCGCGGGCCAGCCGTCGAGCGAGACGGGCATCTTGCCGACCGTCCCGCAGTACACCAAGGGCTTGCCGAGAAATCGTTCGTCGAAAACCTCGAAGCCCCGCGCATAGGGCACGCCGGACTGATTGCCGCCGTCGATGACCCCGCGATGGACGCCCTCGCGAATGCGGCGAGGATGAAGCAGTCCCGCGGGAAGCGGATCGGCGTGGCGCGGACTCGCGAAGCAGTAGCCCCAGACGTTGGCGAGCAGCTCCGCGCCCAATCCCGTCCCGAACGGATCGCGATTGACGCCCACGATGCCCGTGATCGCGCCCCCGTAAGGATCGAGGGCGGATGGACTGTTGTGCGTTTCGACCTTGTAGACGAGATGGTGTCGATCGGTGGCTGCGATGACGCCCGCGTTGTCGTGGAAGACTGAGACGAGCCAGCTCGACCCCTCACGCTCGCGTACCCGCGCATCGACGCGTTCGGTCGTCCCGCGGATGTAGGTCTTGAAGAGCGATTCGATCACTTCAGGCTGCCGGCCGGGCTCCTCGATCTCGATCCTCGCGTTCATGATCTTGTGCTTGCAGTGCTCGGACCACGTCTGCGCGATGCACTCGAGTTCGGCGTCGGTCGGGTTCTCGCCGAATCCCGCGGCGCGTCGCCCGGTATCGCGGCCCGCCTCGAGGTAGTGAGAGCGCACGGCGCGCATCTCGTCGAGCGAGAGCGCGAGAATGCGCGTCTTGCTCATCGCGATCAGCCCCGCGTCGTCGAGCGATCGCAGATCGATCTCTTCGACGGGTGGCGTGGCCGTGTCGGCGACGCGCGGGACGTCGAGATCGGGTCCCGAGGCGAGCCACTCCGACCAAGTCTGGATCGAGACGCGCTCGATCAGTTCGTTGGCGAGGATCTCCCGGGCGATGCGCCGCGCGTCATCGACGCCGACCCCCTCGAAGAGGTAGAGACGCGACGAATACACCGCCGCCTGGCGCGGCAGCGGCCGCCCGAGAAGGTCCTCGACGGCGATGCGCGCGCTCTTGCCGACCGGATCTGTAACGCCGGGGCGGTAACCCACCGCGATGGCGATGTCGAACGGACCATCTTCGAGACGGCCAGCCGCGCCTTGACGCACGATGGGCCCTGCGAACTCGCGCGCCACGAGCGCCGCTTCCGTGGCGTCGAGCGCGGGGACGACATGGTAGACATCGCGCGTCCGGACGGCTCCGACTCGCAGGCCGAGATACGCTCGGACGCGGCGCTCGACCGCGACGGCGCGGGAATCCACGAAGCCGGCGCGTGTGCCGATCTCGATGCGGGTGACGCTCGTCATGATTCGTCCTCGGCGAGACCGGGGAGTCTAGCCCGGACTATTCATGAAGCCCAGGCCGGGAAAGCAGGATCTGCTCGCGCGGCACTTTCCTGGCATGTGGGGAGCCGGCACGAGACGCGTCATGGCGGTACAGAAACCTTTCGAGGGGCTCACTCCTTCGAGTTCGCGCTCGACGAGTTCCCGCCATCCTTCGCTTCGGCTCGTGTCAGGACTCGACGAGCGCAACGGCCTCCTCGCGAGCAGCCGTCTTCTCCTCGGAGGCGGAGGGAGGGAACGACAAGCCATCGATACTCTGTGCTCTCGCAACGTCGTTCGGCGTCGACGGGAGACGCGCCTCGGGGGTCTCCTGGAGCAACCACGCGACCGCGGTCGTGATGACCGCCGGCAGGCCAGATGCCAGCACGCCGACGATCTGAGGCTGAGGAATAGGCGGGAGCGACGCGTCGAGCCGGTGCCCCGGACGCAGGAGGTAGGCATCCACCTCCTCGTGCTCGCAGAGATGCCTGAGCACGCGTTGCAGGACGACCTCGCGCAAGTGGAAGACTGCGAGACCGGGATCCGCCACCGTGAGCACTTCGACCGCCTGACGCGACCGTAACCAGGTCGCGCTCGCGGAGACCGTTTTTCCCGCGACTCGCACCAAGGTGAGCCGAACCGACCCATCGGCGAGCGAGCGCCGCAAGAAGCGGCGGATGACCTCGAGTTCTCTTACCGAAACGGGACTGACGGGCTCCAAGGTGACCAAGGGCTGCAGGTCTTCGGCTCCAGTCGGGGTGCAGGTCGAGACGGAGAGACCGCCGCGAGCCCTGCCCGCCATTACTCCGGATTCGGCGACGCGCCGCAGGGTGAGACCAAGACTCGCCTCGACACGCGGCCAACCGCCATGGAGCCTCAGCTCCGACTCGCCGACCCCCTCCCGCGTGGTCCAGTGGACTCGCCCGGGACGCAGCCCATCGACCAGCCAGCGCGTACCCCTGGCTGCGGGGCGGAGTCCCGCGAGATCGACGATCGCCGCGCGGAGCGCGTCGTGACGCAGGACGCGGAAGATCTCCGATGGGTCGAGCCTCATCGCGTCCAAAGAGATCAGGGGCTCGGGGCGGGGAAGCCACGCGCGACCGAGCCACTCCAGCGTCGGCGCGCCAAGGGAGGTTTTCTTCTGGAGGGGCAGGATTCCCAACGGCCGATCGTCCTCGGCCAGGATCACGAAGAGGGGCTGCAGCTTCGCCGACGCGACGTCTCGAAGAGCCAGGTAAGCCTCGGGGGTGAGACAAGGAGCCGGGTGGCGCTGCTCGTCGAGGAGCCGGCGCCATGTCGGCTCGATCTCGTCGAGCGCTTCCCATCCGCGATGGAGTACCAGTGAGAGCGAGCCGCCCCGAACTCCGGCCCCTGGAACGGGAAGGACGAGCGGGTGTCGGCGCGCGGGCTCCATCGTCACTCTCCCCAGGGCCCTCTCTGCGACCCTGGATCGGGGTGGAACGCCTGACCTGCCCGCGGTCGAATATGGGGCGACACAGGCCCTAAAGTCAACGTTTGTGCCGTTTACGAGCGTTTCGAGTTCTGTTTGTTCGCTCCAGGCGGGCCTAAACCGATGAAACATTCGGTAGAGGTGCCATACCGCCTCTCGATTTGGCTTTTTCCTCGCAGGACTCGTTGACGACGCAGAAGCAATCCCGTAATATCCCGAATAGCTTACCTGTTATACACGATCACCACGCTCCCTCTCCGGGGCTGAAGGCGGAGGCTGCCATGAGTGAGAAAGTCGATCGCGGACGAATCGAGATTCAGCGAGACGAATGCAAGGGCTGCCTCCTCTGCATCAGCGTCTGCCCGGTTCACGTCATCGAACTGGACTCAGGGCTCAACAAGCAGGGCTACCGCCCCGTGCGCTACAACGGCGCGGGCTGCACCGGTTGCGGGTTCTGCTACTACGCCTGCCCGGAGCCCGGTGCGATCACGGTCTTCCGTCTGGTTCAGTCGGCCTGATCTCTCTGCCGATCGCGGGCGGGCGTGACGGAGTGCGCGGCCTGCAGCGAAGGAGTAATCGATGGCGGTGGAAACCCTCTACGCTCCGGCGCCGGCTCCCAGCGGCCGCGCTCCGATTCTCATCAAAGGCAACGAGGCAATCGTCAAAGGCGCAGTCCTCGCTGGCTGTCGCTGCTACTTCGGTTACCCGATCACACCAGCCAGCGAGATCGCGGAAACCGCCGCTAAGGACTTCCCGGCGACGGGAGGCGTCTTCGTGCAGGCCGAGTCCGAAACCGCCGCGATCAACATGGTCTACGGTGCGAGCGGCGCCGGAATTCGCACGATGACCGCATCGTCCGGTCCCGGCATCAGCCTCATGCAGGAGGCTCTCTCCTACCTCGCCGGCGCCGAACTCCCCTGCGTCGTCGTAAGCATCATGCGTGGCGGGCCGGGCCTCGGAAACATCGCCCCCGAACAATCCGACTATAACCAGATCGTTCGTGTCGGCGGGCACGGCAACTACCGAACCCCCGTCTATGCGCCCGCGACGGGCCAAGAGATGTGCGACCTTACCATCCGCGCGTTCGAGACCGCGGATCGCTACCGAACACCCGTCTTCGTGATGACCGACGGATTCACGGGACAGATGATGGAACCCGTTGCATTCCCCGATCCGCTTCCCGCGCCCGCCGAGAAGGACTGGGCGATCCGCGCGGACGGCGAGACGCGCAAGAACCTCATCTCGTCGATCTTCCTCGAGCCAGACGACCTCGAGGCTCACAATCGCATGCTCCAAGACAAGTACGCGAAGATCCAGGAGAGCGAGTCGCTCTACACGGAGTTCGCCGTCGAAGGCGCGAAGCTCCTGGTCGTCGCCTACGGCATCGTCTATCGCGTGGTGCGTTCCGCCGTCGCGATGGCGCGCGAGGAAGGCCTCCCGATCGGCCTCTTCCGTCCCGTGACGCTCTGGCCGTACCCGAAGCAACGGCTCGCCGAACTCGCGGCCGGGGCGAAGCACATTCATGTCTTCGAACTCAGCAACGGACAGATGGTCGAGGACGTGCGGCTGGCCATTCACGATCGCGTGCCCGTCGGCTTCTACGGACGCATGGGCGGCAACGTACCCACGGCCGAGGAGTGCCTCGAGGTGCTGCGAGCCGTCGCCAAGGAAAGGGGAATCGCATGAGCGCACCCAACTACGAACCCTTCCTCGGAAAGCCGCACGCGTTCTACGACGAATACGAGCGCAAGTCCGGCAACCACGCCGTCACGCATTACTGCCCCGGCTGCGGCCACGGCGAACTCCACAAGATGATCGCCGAGGCCATCGACGATTACGGCATCGCCGACCGCACCGTCTTCGTGAGTCCCGTCGGCTGCTCGGTGTTCGCCTATTACTACTTCGACGTCGGCAACATCCAAGCCGCTCACGGCCGCGCCCCTGCGGTCGGAACCGGCGTACAGCGCGCACGGCCGCATTCGATCGTCATCTCCTATCAGGGCGACGGCGATCTCGCCGCCATCGGATTGAACGAGATCATGCAGGCCGCCAATCGCGGCGAGAAGATGGTCGTCTTTTTCGTCAACAATGCGATCTACGGCATGACGGGCGGCCAGATGGCGCCCACGACGCTACCCGGCATGACCACGACCACCTCGCCGAATGGCCGCGACGTCGCGCTGATGGGCGCGCCGCTGAAAATGTGCGAGATCATCTCGCAGCTCGCGGCGCCGGTCTATGTCGCGCGCGGCGCGCTCTGCTCCGCGAAGGACATCTCGCGTACCCGCAAACTCGTGCGAAAGGCCATCGAGACCCAGGTGCAGCGGCGTGGGTTCGCGTTCGTAGAAGTCCTCTCCGCCTGCCCGACCGGTTGGGGAATGACCCCCGTCGACTCGCACAAGTGGATTCACGAGAAGATGAAACCCGTCTTCCCGCTCGAGATCTTCGTCGACCACACCGATCACGACTTCACCCCCCCGGCTCCCGAACCGGCGCTCGCTCTCGACGCCTATCAGCAGGCGCTCGGCATCGAATCGCAGAACGTCACCTTCCCTGCCTCGAAGCCGCTCGAGGCACGCTACGCCAACCCGCGGCTCAAGATCGCGGGATTCGGCGGCCAGGGCGTGCTCTTGCTCGGCCTTGGTCTCGCCCAGTGCGGCATGATGGAGGGGCGCAAGGTGTCGTGGCTGCCCTCCTACGGGCCCGAGATGCGCGGCGGTACCGCCCATTGCCACGTCAACATCGCAGACCACGAAATCGGCTCGCCGCTCGTCTCGCGGCCGACCGTTCTCATGGCTCTCAACCAGCCATCAATGGAGAAGTTCGCTCCGCAGCTGGTCGAAGGCGGCCTTCTGATGATCAACACCTCGATGATCACTGCGCCGCCCGAGCGCAAGGATCTCGAAATCCTCGAGGTTCCCGCAAGCGAGATCGCGCAGTCGCTCGGGAATCCGCGCGCCGCGAACATGGTCATGCTCGGCGCCTACGCGGGCTACACGGGAATGATCGGCGAATCGACCGTCGTCGGTTCGCTCGCGACGCTCATCAAGAAGAAGCACCTCATCGACCTGAATGCCAAGGCCGTCACGGAAGGCTACAAGGCCGGCCGCGCGGCTCGCTCCTGATCCACCCTTCGCGCTTCTCTACCGGGGGCGCGTCCACGGGACGCGCCCCTCTTTTCGTGGGGTCCGGGCGACGGCTCCCCAGAACCGGTATCTTTTCGTTCCACCGGCCCCTCCTCGCCGCGAGCGCGGCGGATGGCACCGGGCCGCAATCGTGCGTGGCGCCCCCAAGGCAGCCAGACGCGCCGAGGATGAGAGCCCATGTTGAGTCAGGAAGTCCTCGCGAAGCTCAACGAGCAGATCGGCCACGAGCTCTATTCTTCCAACTTCTATCTGCAGATGAGCGCGTGGTGCTCGTACCAGGGGCTCGACGGCTGCGCGCGCTTCCTGCGCAAACACAGTCAAGAAGAGCTGACCCACATGTACAAGCTCTTCGACTACGTCGCCCAGTCCGGTGCGCAGCCCGTGATTCCCGAGCTCGCCAAGTCGCCTCATGACTTCAGCTCTGTGAAAGACGTCTTCGAGAAGATCCTCGAGCACGAGCGCTTCATCACGTCCTGCATCAACGCCATGGTCGAGGTCACCTTCGAGCGCCGTGATTTCTTCACCTTCAACTTCTTGCAGTGGTACGTCTCCGAGCAGCACGAAGAAGAAGCCCTCTTCAAGACGCTCCTCGACAAGCTCTCGCTCGTCGGCACCGACGACCGTGGCCTTTACTTCTTCGACGCCGAACTCGGCCGGCTGGCCGCCGCCAAGGCGGGCGCAGGATCCGCGGACGCCGGCGAAGCGGGCGCCTGAGCTCGGCGCGAAGGCCGTCGCCCGTGCTCGCCGCCCCGCGTTCGATTCAGGTCGCTCAACTCGCCTTCATCGGGGACATGGTGTTCTCGACACCGCTCCTCGACGAGTTGAAGCGCCTCTGGCCGGCAGCCCGCGTGACGGTCATCGGCAAGCCGGCGGCGCTCGCTCCGCTCGTCGACCAGCCATCGGTCGACGCCACGATCAGCTACGACAAGCAAGGCCGGGATCGAGGATGGAGCGGCTTCGTGCGTGTCGCGAGAGCCGCGCGAGCCGGCCGGCCCGATCTCTTCATCGGCGTCAGTCGCTCCTTGCGGACGGCGCTGCTGGCGCGGATGTCGGGCGCCCGGATTCGTGTCGGCTTTCGCGAACCCGGCCACGCCGCGTTCTACTCCGTCCGCACCGAGCGGCGTGACGACGCCACGCCCTTTCCCGAACGTCCGCTCGAACTCCTTCGCGCCTTGGGCGTCGAGGCCGTTCCACGCCCCCTCCATCTCGAGGTCTCGCCAAGCCGGCACGCGAACGCAAGGCTGCGGCTCGAGAGCGCCGGTTGGCGCGGCGAGCCGCTCCTCGCGATCGCACCCGGCGCCAATTACGCCACCAAGCGCTGGCCCGCAGCGCACTACGGCGCACTCCTCGACCGCCTCGTCACCGAGCAATCCTGGCGTCCCGCCCTCTACGGAGGCCCCGGCGAGGCGGGACTGATCGAGGGGATTCTCGAGGGGCGTGGCGGGTTCGTACTCGACCGGCGCGGGCTCCCGATCGAGGACATGGCGGCGGAGTTCGCGCTCGCCGGGGCGTTTCTCGCGGGCGATTCGGGACCAGTTCACATCGCGCGCGCACTCCGCATCCCCGTCGTCGCGATCTTCGGCCCCACCTCGCCCGATCCCGTTCAAGACGGAACGCCCTTCTTCGTGCTCTCGCGTGGACTCGATTGCCAGCCGTGCAGTCCGCACGGCGACGCCATCTGCCCGCTCGTGCACCACCGCTGCATGACGGAGATCTCTCCGTCGGACGTGCTCGAAGCCCTGACGAAGGCGACGCGTCGAGATACCAATTCGCGCTGAAGCGGACTAGTGCACGCCCGTCGGTGCCGCGCTCGTACCGCTCGCGCTCGAGGCGAGCATCGCTCGGCCCGCGGTGATCGCTTCTTGCAGAGACGGCTGCACGATCACGTCCGATTCCCGCATGAAGGCGCGGTGTTCGAGAAGCGACCTGGGCTGCTGGCGGATGCCGGAGAGCACGACCCGCCTTCCCTCGCGCCTCATGCGCGCGACCGCCGACTCGAGATTGACGACTCCCGTCTCGTCGAGGAAGGGTACCTGGCCGAGATCGAGCACGACGACGCGGACATCCGCTCCGATCGCGCCGAGAGTCGCGACGGCCTTGTGAGCCGCACCGAAGAAGAGGGGCCCCGCGATCTCGTAGACGGCCAGGCCCGGCGGCAAGCCGCCCGGAACCGCCACGTGCCCGGCTTCGAGACGGTTCGCCCCCGAGATCGCGATCATCCTCCGCATGAAGAGCATCGACGCGAGCAACACACCCACCGTCACCGAGACCACCATGTCGAAGACGACAGTGAGCGTGACGCACGTCGCGAGGACGAAGCGATCGCTGCGCGGCGCGAGGCGCATCGTACGCGCCACGTGCCGGACATGGCTCATGTTCCAAGCTACCACCAGCATGAGGGCGTTTGTTTTTTGATGAGGTTTTAGAATTTCAAAAAACAGTTTTGGAAGTACTTAGACAACCGCTAGAAGACGGTAGTATTACAGTAAATAGAGTAAATTCTACATATACTTATCCTGCAAAATTTATGTTTGTTGGAGCTATGAATCCTTGTCCATGCTGATTTCTAACTGATCCAAAAAAAGAGTGTATTTGTAGTCAAAATGACATAATAAAGTATAGAGCAAGATTATCAT
>CAZPJJ010000023.1:0-19947 GCA_964586535.1 uncultured Acidobacteriota bacterium
GAGAGCCTCGTGGTGGTTCTCGAGGGCGCGCTCGTGGTCGCCGCGATCCTGGTAAATGTGACCGAGCGCATGGTGCGCGTAGGCCTCGAGGATCGGATCCCCGGCTTCGTGCGCCAGGTGGAGCGAGCGTTCGGCTTCGATCTCGGCGAGCAGGAAGTCGCCCAACGCGACGTGCGCGTTGCTCAGCTGCAGCAGCGCGCGGACGACGAGCGCGCGATCGAGCTGCGATTCGAGGCGCAGCAACTGCCGGATCTCGTACTCGCAGAGGCTGACCTTGCCCATCCGAAAGAGCGTGACCGCCGAGGCGAGTCTTGCCTTGGCGACGAGTTCGGCTCCGGTGTTGGAGAACGGTCCGCCGCCGGTCTGCCGCTCGACGAGAAGCCGCGCCTTCTGATAGTGCGCGTAGGCCGAGCCGTAGTCGCCGAGTTCGAATTCGGCGTGGCCGCCCTGCAGCAACGCGCGGACATCGTCGATCTCCGGCTGCTGGCGCTCCAGATCCTCGAGGTCGACCACGTCCGAGAACGTCTGGATCGACACGTTGAAGATGCGGGCCAGCGTGCGCAGTTTGTCGAAAGATGGGTAACAGATGCCCTTCTCGTAGCGACTGAGCTGCGAGTTGTCGATCTCTCCGCCGTGGACACGCGCCCGCTCCTCGACTTTGCGAAGCGAATAGCCGTACCCGACGCGCAGTCCGCGCAGGTACTGGCCGAGCTTCGGGCTTCCCTTGGGGGAGAGGCTGTCCTCGACCGGGACGGGTGGGCTCCGTCGCGGTGAAGTCTTGGAAACGACGTCACGCATCGTGAACTCCCTCCAGCGACAGGGAGTTTACCCATGTCGCGGGGCGGCGGTGAGGCGCAAACCGGGCGTCCTTGCGGGGCGGATGCAGCGCGTTCACCAGCGGCGGCATTGTTCCACTTGTTTGCCGGGAGCGGTAAGGGGGTACCGAAAACCTTCTGCGGGCTGTCCTCAAAAAGGTGCGCCGATTTGACGGCGCCAGGGGCAGGGAGCAGACTGGCGCCATGCTCACCGAGCGACGAGCCGTCCCGGAACGGGCAGTCCGATGGCTGCTCTTGAAAGCGGTGCTGCTCTACTCGGCCCTCCTGCTCGTGCTCGCGAGCATCGTCGCTTGGCTCTTCATTCACGATTACGGGCCTCGCGCGGTGCAAACCCGGGTCTCGGAGACGCGGATCGCGGGGCGGGAACTGGCCGCGCGTCTCGCGCTCGAGATCGCCCCGTCCGGGGCGGTCGACCCGTTCCGCCTCGAGTCCCGGCGCGACGCCGTGCTCGCCCTCGTCCAGGAGGCGCTCGCATCGTTGCGTCTCGTGAGGTCGTTGCAGATCAGAACCCGCACGGGAAACGTCGTTCTCGAGATCCGTGTGCTGGAGAACGGCGCGGTCGACTACATGCTCTGGGACAGAGCCCTCGGAGGCACGGCGCCCCGCGGGCCGGACGCGCCTCCCCCTTTCTCCTCGCTCGAAGCACTCGGGCGGGGATTCTCGGAGCGCTTCGGGCGAGGCCGCGATGTCGAGGTTCCCATGGGCTCCGAGGGCGACAGTCTCGTCCTCGGCACCGAACCCGGTGCCATCGAACAGGAACTCGCCGCGGACCGACGCGAACTCCTCGCCCGACTCATCGCCGGGGCCGCGATCGCCATCGTGCTCATCGGCGTCGCCTTCCTCTATGTGCTGCGGCTCGTCCATCGCACGCGCGGACTCGAGGCCGAGGCGCAGCGCGCCAACCAACTCGCCTATCTCGGCACGCTCGCCTCGGGACTCGCGCACGAGATCCGCAATCCGCTCAACGCGATGAACATCAACCTGCAACTCCTCGAAGAGGACGTCGCGTCGGGCCGCATCAGCGAGGAGTCGCGCGCGCTCCTGCACGCCAGCCGCGCCGAGGTGCTGCGTCTGGAGCGGCTGGTCAAGGAATTCCTCGCCTATGCGCGGCCGCGGCCGCTGAACCGGGCAGACATGTCACCCGCGGATCTCGTGGCCGACGTCGTGCGCTTCGTGAGACCGCAGTTCACCGAGGCGGAAGTCGAGCTGCATTTTTCGGTCAACAGGGTGGCGCCGTCCGTCCGCGTCGATGCCGAGCAGATCCGCCAAGCGTTGCTCAACATCCTGCGCAACGCGATGGAGGTCAGCCGCCGGGGAGGGAGCGTCCTCGTCAGGGTCGGCTCCACGGAGCAAGGCGAGGCCTCGATCGAGATCGAGGATCGCGGTCCCGGCATCCCGGAGGATCAGCGCGGCCGCATCTTCGATGTCTTCTACTCGCAGAAGCCCGCGGGTTCGGGTCTCGGACTGCCCATCGCGCTGCGCGCAGTCGAAGCGCACGAAGGCCGGATCGAGGTCGATTCGACGGTTGGGCTGGGCAGCGTCTTCCGCATCGTGCTGCCGCCCGCGCTGGCCGTCGATTCGCGCGGTTCTGGCGGAGAGCCGCTCGCGCCAGCGACACGGGAGGGCTGACCTGTGGATCTCGCTCAGGCCAGGGATCGCGTTCGCGCGCTCCGCGAGGAGCTTTGGCGGCATCGCCACGCCTACTACGTGCTCGCCGCTCCGACCATCTCGGACCACGAGTACGACCTGCTCGAACGCGAGCTGGCGGCGCTCGAAGCGGAACATCCGGAGTTCGTCACTCCCGACTCACCGACTCGTCGCGTGGGGTATCCCGTCGAGGGCGATCTCGCGCAGATCGCGCATCGGACGCCGATGCTCTCGCTCGAGAACGCGTACTCGATCGAAGAAGTGCGCGAGTGGGCCGCGCGACTGATCCGCGCCGCCGAACTGCCGATCGCCCGTGAAGTGCGCTATTCGTGCGAGCACAAGATCGACGGCGTGTCGGTGTCGCTGGTCTACGAAGACGGCGTACTCAGCCGCGCCGTTTCCCGAGGCGACGGGCGCGTCGGCGAAGACATCACGGCCTCGATCCGCACGATTCGCTCGCTCCCGCTGCGGCTGACCGAACCCCATCGCAATCTCGAAGCGCGTGGCGAAGTTTACTTTCCGACGGCGGATTTCCAGCGCCTCAACGCCGAGCGCGAGGAAGCGGGGCAAGCTCCGTTCGCGAATCCGCGCAACGCCGCGGCAGGGACGCTGCGCCTCCTGGATCCCGCCCTGGTGGCGACGCGGCCTCTCGACCTCTTCGCGTGGCAACTCGTGCAGATCGAGGGCCGCGAACCGCCCACCCAGGGTGATGGGCTCGCGACGTTGCGCGACGCCGGCCTGAAGACGAATCCCTACGGACGCGTCGTGACGGGCCTCGAAGGCGTGATCGCGTTCATCGACGAGTGGGCGGCGAAGAAACGCGATCTTCCCTACGAGGTCGACGGCATCGTCATCAAGGTGGACGAGGCGGCAATTCGTCAGCGAGCGGGCACCACCACCAAGGCGCCACGCTGGGCGATCGCGTTCAAGTACCCGGCCGAGCGCGCGACGACGCGGTTGAGAGGCGTCACGGTCCAGGTCGGCAGGACGGGCGTGCTCACGCCGGTTGCCGAGTTGGAGCCCGTCGCGATCGCCGGCACGACGGTCATGCGAGCCACGCTGCACAACTTCGAGGAGATCGCGCGCAAGGACATCCGCCTGCGCGACATGGTCCACCTCGAGAAAGGCGGCGAGGTCATCCCCAAGGTGGTCGGACCGATCCTCGCCGAGCGCCCGGCCGACGCAACGCCGATCGTCGCGCCCACGGCTTGTCCGGTTTGTGGTACGCCGGTCGTCCGCGACGAGGGTGGCGTTGCGTTCCGCTGCCCCAATCCCGTGTGTCCGGCGCGCGTCGGCGAGGCGCTGCGCCATTTTGCCCGGCGCTCGGCGCTGGACATCGAAGGACTGGGGCCCGCGCTCATCGAGCAGTTCCTCGCGCGCGGGCTCGTTCGCGATGTGGCCGACCTCTACCGGCTCGACGTGGCCACGCTCGCGGGTCTCGATCGCATGGGCGAGAAATCCGCCTCGCGCCTGGTGGCCCGTCTCGCGGCGAGCCGCGAGAAGCCGCTCTCGCGCGTGCTCTTCGGACTCGGCGTCCGCCACGTTGGCGAGCGCGCGGCTCGCGTGCTCGCGGAGCACTTCGGCAGCGCCGAGGCGATGCTCGAGGCCATCGACGCCGAGGACGCCGTCGCCAGGCTCTCCGCATTGCGCGACATCGGGCCGGAGACGGCGCGCAGCGCTGTGGACTCCTTCCGGGCGGGCGAAGCGCGCGAGCTCCTGCTGCGCTTGGCCGAGGTGGGATTCGCACTCGTCGAACCGCGAGACGCGCGACCGGCATCGGCCGAGCCCGGACCTTTCGCCGGCAAGACAGTCGTGATCACCGGCACGCTCGAACGCTGGACGCGCAGCGAGTTGAAGCGCCTCCTTGAAGCCGCGGGGGCCAAGGTCGCTTCGAGCGTGAGCAGCAAGACCGACCATCTCATCGCTGGCGCCGATCCGGGCAGCAAGCTCGACCGCGCTCGCGAACTGGGCGTCGCCGTTCTCGACGAGAGGGAGCTGAGCGCCATCTTGGGAGTGGACTCATGACCAGCCACGGCAAGGGTCGCGTGATCGTCGTCGACGACGATCCCGCCAGCAATCTGGCGATGAAGACGAGCCTCAAGCGTGAAGGCTTCGACGTCGTCGCCTTCGGCGACGGACTCGATGCGCTGGCGTATCTGCGCGAACACCCGGACGTGGAAGTCGTCGTCACGGACCTCCGCATGCCACGCATCGATGGCATCGAAGTCCTGCGGCGGTGCCGCGAGATCGTGCCCGACGTGCAGGTGCTGATGGTGACGGGATTCGGCGATGTGGGACACGCGGTGGAGACGATGAAACTCGGCGCCGCGGACTTCATCGAGAAGCCCGTCAGCGCGGAAGTGCTGCGCAACCGCGTCTCGACGCACGTCGAGAACGTTCGCCTGGCGCGCGAAGTCAGCGGGCTGCGCGACGTTCGCTCGCTCGTCGAGCGCGAGGGCGCTTTCGAGGGGATGGTCGGTCAATCGCCCTCGATGATCGAACTCTTCCGGCAGATCCAGCAGGTCGCCGACGCGAAGTCCTCGGTGCTCATCCTGGGCGAATCCGGGACGGGCAAAGAACTCGTCGCGCGCGCGATCCACCGGCGTTCGAGCCGCGCCCGCGAGACCTTCCTGCCCGTCGATTGCGCGTCGATTCCTTCGGAATTGCTCGAGTCGGAGCTCTTCGGGCACGAGCGCGGCGCGTTCACCGGCGCGCAGCAGCGCAAGCCGGGCAAGTTCGAACTCGCCGACCGCGGCACGCTCTTTCTCGACGAGATCGGCGAGATGCGGCCCGACCTGCAGGCCAATCTGCTGCGCGCGCTCGAGACGCAGAGCTTCATGCGCGTCGGCGGTACCAGCCAGGTGCGCGTCGACGTGCGTGTCATCGCCGCCACGAACCAAGACCTCCGGCGCCTCGCGGACTCGGGCGAGTTCCGGCGGGATCTCTACTACCGCCTTGCCGTCGTCACGCTGCGCGTCCCGGCTCTTCGCGAGCGTCCCGACGATGTCGTGATGATGGCGCAGCATTTCCTGGAGCGCTTTGCCGCCGAGAACGGCCGCGCGCAGCCCAAGCTGACTCCGGACGCGCTACGGTTGCTGAAGCTCGCGCCGTGGCTGGGCAACGTCCGCGAACTGCGCAACCTGATGGAGTCGCTCGTGATCCTCCATCCGGGCGAGACGATCCAGCCGCACCACCTCCCCGAGGAGTTGCATCGCGCCGCACACCAGATGGAAACAGGCGCTCCGCGCGAGGCCTTCGCCGGCCGCACGATGGAAGAAATCGAACGCGACGCGATCTTGCAGTCGCTCGAGCGCACTCAGGGCAATCGGACGCAGGCCGCCGAGATGCTGGGCATCGGCCTGCGGACTCTGCAGCGCAAACTGAAGCAGTACCGCGAGGAGGGATTCCCCGTGACTGAAGGTGAAGATGGCCGTTGACGCCGGCCGGCGGACCGCACGCCCGCCCGGGGCTGCCGCGGAGCACCATCGTTGGCGCGAGTGGGCCCTCTGAGGCAGTCTGCGAGGAAGCCGAGTGGACGGCCCAAGGGAGAGCACCCCGCTGGAAGTCGCTCTCGACCCAGGAGGTTCTGGATGAGCAAGAGTCAGTTCGCCATGATGACCGTTCTCGTCATGGTCGCGGTCTTCGCGGGAGTCGTCGTCGCGTCCCTCGTCCCGCCCGTCATCGACGCGCGCGCCGAAGAACTGCGTCTCGCCGCGCCCGCGCCCGGCGCTGCGAGCATCGCTGTGCCTTCGTTCGCCGATCTCGCGGAGCAGGCGCTGCCCTCGGTCGTGCAGATCCGTTCGACGCGGTTCGTCACCGAGACGCAGGATCCGATGCGCGACAATCCGTTCTTCCGCCGCTGGTTCTTCAACGAAGAAGGGCGGCCCGATGAGCAACCGCGCGAGCGTCCGGACGAATCGGGCGGGTCCGGGTTCTTCATCACGGCCGACGGGCACATCCTCACGAACCGTCACGTTGTCGAGGGTGGTGAGCAGTTTCGCGTGACGACTTACGAGGGCGACGAGTACGAGGCCAAGCTGGTCGGCTTCGACCCCTACCTCGACGTCGCGCTCTTGAAAGTGGACGGCAACGGGGCGTTCAGGCCGATGGCTTTGGGCGATTCCGATGAACTGCGGGTCGGTGAGTGGGTCATGGCCATCGGCCATCCGATCACCTTCGACAACACGGTCACGGTCGGCGTGGTCTCAGGTAAGGGGCGGCGCCTCTTGGCCGGCGGCGCGCGCGACGTGGGCAACTACATCCAGACCGACGCGGCGATCAATCGTGGAAACTCCGGAGGTCCGCTCGTCAACGTTCGCGGTGAGGCCATCGGCATCAACACGGCCATCATTCGCGGCGGCTTCGGCGGCGCCGGCGTCGAGGGGATCGGCTTCGCGCTCCCCATCAAGCTCGCGCGCGAGATTCTCGATCAACTCGTCACCACGGGCACGGTGCGGCGCGGCTGGCTTGGCGTCGCCGTGCGGGCCGTCGACGAAGAGATCGTCTCCTTCTATGGACTGCCTTCCAAGGCGGGCGCACTCGTCTCCGACGTGACGGAAGGGAGCCCCGCCGCGGACGCCGGCGTCAAACAAGGCGACGTAGTCGTTTCGATCGACGGCGTCGACGTGCGCGACAGCAGCGATCTCGTCGAGAAGGTCTCGCGCCGCCGGCCGGACGAAACGGTCGAGCTCGGAATCTGGCGCCTGCGTGATCAGAACGAACCGGGAAGCGGGTCGCTGACGCGCGTGCGCGTCAAGCTCGGTGATCGTCGGGTCGGCCTCGATGACGAACCCGCGTCGGCGCCCTCGCGTCGCGACTCCGAGGGTGACGTGCCGGAGACAGGCTCCGTGACCCTCTTCGGGTTCACGGTCGAACCCATGCCTGGCGTGGCACGCGAACGCCTCGGCGAGTCTGGCGTGATCGTCACGGATGTCGACGCGCGGTCGCCCGCCCTTGTCAAGGGACTTGCGGCTGGCCAGGTCATCACGGCCTTCAACGGCAAGCCGACGCCATCGCTCAAGGACTATCGCGAGGCCGCGGAGGGAGCGAAGCCGGGCAGCGTCGTCCGGCTGACGGTCCTCCTACCGGACCGCAGCGAGGTCTTCGTCTTCTTCCGAGTGCCCTGAGCAGGAGACCGTCATGGCCGCACGACTTCGCGGAGCCTCGATCCTGGTCGCCGACGACGAACCGGCGATCCGCCAGGCGCTTCGCGATGTGCTCGAGTACGAAGGCTATCGCGTGATCGAGGCGGCGGACGGCGAGGACGCCGTCCGCCTCGCCCGCGCGAAGAGTCCGGACGCCATCCTTCTCGACGTGCGCATGCCCGGGCTCTCGGGACTCGAGGCTCTCGAGCGCCTGCGCAAGCTGGGCTGCGAGATGCCCGTGCTCGTCATCTCTGGGCACGGCACCATCGAGACCGCCGTGCAGGCCCTTCGGCTCGGCGCGCAGGACTTCCTCGAGAAACCGCTCGAACGTGACGTCGTGTTGCGCCGCCTCGAAGGCGTCCTCGAGCGCGAGTGGTTGCGCAGCGAGGTCGCCTCGCGCGAGCGCGAGGACGAGGACAAGCACCAACTCGTCGGGAACTCGGAGCCCATGCGCCGCGTCCTCGAGACGATCGAACGCGCTGGTCCGACCAACGCGACGGTGCTCATCACGGGCGAGTCGGGTACCGGCAAGGAGCTCGTGGCGCGGGCGATTCATCGCGCATCCACGCGCGTCCGCGAGCCGTTCATCAAAGTCAACTGCGCGGCGATTCCCGACGATCTCATCGAGAGCGAACTCTTCGGCCACGAGAAGGGGGCGTTCACGGGGGCCGTTTCGCGGCAGCGCGGCCGCTTCGCGCGCGCCGACGGCGGCACGATCTTTCTCGACGAGATCGGCGACATGTCCTTGCGCACGCAGGCGAAGGTGCTGCGCGCGCTTCAGGACGGCGAGATCGAGCCCCTTGGCGGCGCCGAGCCGCTCCGCGTCGACGTGCGCGTCATTGCGGCGACCAACAAAGATCTACGCCAACAGATCGCCGCGGGCGCGTTCCGCGACGATCTCTTCTACAGACTGAGCGTGCTGCCGATTCACCTGCCGCCGCTGCGCGAGCGGCGCTCCGACATTCCGCTGCTCGTCGAGCATCTCGTGCGCCTGATCTGCGCCGAGAACAACTTCCGCCGCAAGCGCTTCACGGCCGAGGCGATCGAGGAGCTCTCGCGCCGCAACTGGTCGGGAAACGTGCGGCAGCTCCGCAACACGATCGAGCGTGCGCTCATTCTCGCCCCCGGCGACGATGTCGACGCAAGAGCGCTGCCAGATGTCGAGAACGACGCGCCCGCCTCCAGCGGCGAGTTCTTCGACGCCGCCACGCTGCGCGAGTTCAAAGAGCGCGCCGAGCGTCTTTATCTCGAACGCAAGCTGCGCGAGAACGGCTGGAACATCACGCGGACGGCGCTCGCGATCGACACTCCGCGTTCCAATCTCTATAAGCGGCTCGAGCACCACGGGCTCGCGCAGGCCTCCGAGTGAAAGGATTCAGCATGAGTCTGGGAGCGTTCGCTGTACTCGTCCGTCGCGCGATCGTGCTTTCGAGCCTGGCGATCGTCACCGCGTCGGTCTTCCTTCCAACGGTCTCGGCCGCGGAGCCCGGCGCTCCCACCCTCGAGGAGCTCGAAGCCCGCGTCGCGGCGCAGCCGCAGGATGCCGAGGCTCTCGCGCAATACGGCTTGGCCCTGGTCAGGGCCGAGCGAAAGGAGGACGGCCTCGCCGCTCTCGCACGCGCCGGCACGATGGCTCCGGACGAGCCGCGAGTCCAGTTGCTGCGCGCGCAGGGATTCGCGGCGGCGGGCAACAGCACGCTCTCCAGCGAGATCGCGCTCAAGGTTGCGAACTCGCCCTTGGCCTCCTCGAAGCTGCGCAGCGAAGCGCACTTCACCGCGGCTGTCGCACTCGTCAAGGCGGGCTTGCTCAAAGATGCCGAAAAGCACTTCACGGAAGCCACGACGCTGGATCCCTCCAACGCCGCAGCGTTCTTGAATCTGGGCGTTCTCTACACCTCCTCGGACCGCCAGTCTTCCGGCGTCAGCGCGCTTCTCACCGCTGCGGAGCGGGCGCCCGACGATTGGCAGATCCAGCGCCGCGTCGCCGACCTGCTCGACGTGGTCGGCGAGACGGACGCGACGCTTCCGATGCGCGAGCGCGCGGTGGCTCTCCGTCCCGACGATCTCAATAGCCGCTATCAACTGGCGAAGGCCCTCATGTCCCTGCGGCAGCCCGAGCGGGCGATCGAGCACATGCGCAAGGCGGTGGAGATTGCACCCGAGAGCGGCTACGCGCGGCTTTCGCTCGCCCAGCTCCTCGTGATGCGCGAGCGGGTCGAAGAAGCCCTCGTCCACGCCCGCAAGGCTCAGGAACTCGGCATGAAAGAGGCGGCGGGCCTGATCGAGTACGCGGAGTCTCTCTCGCGCGGCGTCGAGACGAAGTGACGCTCTGATCACGGAGGAAGTCCAGGCTCGCGCCGCTCCGGCGGATCCGGCTCGTCCGCCGGGGCGCTCAGAGAGGTCCGGGCCGCGAAGCTACGAAGCGATCGCGGCTCTGGCAGTGGCGAAGAGCGATGGAAGCCGCGCGCAGATTTCAGCCAGCGCATCATCCTCGATTCCCACCAGATCCCTCGCCGCGTGAACTTGCGGCTTTTCCACGAGGGACGCGCAGAAGCCGAGTTGCAGATCGTGCGCGATCGAGTCCGCCAAGGCGACGACGGCCGTGACGCGGCGCGCCGCACCCTCGACGACCAGCGGCTCATGATGGTGGCGCGCGACGACGGCGACCACCTCGGGAAGGCTCCATCGATGCGCGAGGATCGCGCCCGCGACGGTGTGATGCTCTTCGGCGATGCGAAGCGTCTCTTCCGGGACAGCGTCCTCGCGGCCCGAGTGCTCGCGAAGCACTTTCATCAGCGCGATGTAGCCGAAGTCGTGGAGCAGTCCGCAGAGGAATGCCTCGTCCGCCGGGTTGCCCGCCGCCTCTTCGATCAGACGCGCTCCGAAGGCCACGGCCAGCGCGTGGTCCATGAGCTGCGGGCCGATCGTGCCGTAGACCTCGCGATCGACCAGCTTCGAGCGCAGTACGTTCGCGAGGACCAGATTCCGCGCTTGGTTCAATCCGATACGAACCATCGCGAACGCGAGGTCGGTGATCTCGACGCGCCCGCCGTAGAGCGCGGAGTTCGCTACGCGCAGGATGGACGAGGCGAGCACTGGGTCCTTCTGAATGAACTCGGCGAGCCGCGCCGTCGTCACGCGCGGCGCTCGGAGCTCGGCGAGAACTTTGGTCGCGACCTCCGGCAGTACCGGCAGGTCGTGAGCGTTCTCCAGCAGCGTGCGGATTCGCTCGTCAAGTTTCGCTGGCGATTCGATGGTCGGCACCTTGGCCTCGCGGAGAGGTCGCGCTCCGACGCGCGGTCGTCTCTGGTAGGCCTTGTCGGTCGCTCTTCGGCGTTCTTGAGGCGTGCACGGGGCCGTTTTCGCGGTACTTCCTTGAGCGAGCGGAACGCTTCCTCCGGATACCGAAATCCGGCCGCAACGCCCCGAGCTTCGCGAGCCCATCCTCGACGAAGCCACGCGCGTCCTGGACGCGCCGGGCGCAGAGGCCGTTGTGCGGGGAGGGGGCTGGGCGATGCGGCGAGGGAGCCGGCCCCTCGCCGCCGCCCTTATGTTCGGTCGAACTCCCTCCCCCGAGCCCCCCAGGCGATCTCCAGCCGCCGCTCCCGGCCCCTGCTCGCGACGACGTGTGCCCGTTGGCTCCCCAATGACGCCCTCCGGTCCGTGCATCGAGCGGCCGCTGGTCCCATCGCCTGCGCGTGATGATCGAAAGAAAAGGGACCCGGCAAGCCGGGTCCCTCTCGAGAACGTCGCAGAGCGGCCTAGGGCCGCTGTCGTATCACGGCTGGCCGGGCGAAACCTGGCAGGCGCGATAGCAGTTGTAGGCGGCGGTGTTCGCGAAGCTGATGCAGCGGCGGTAGTCGCGCTGCGCGTTCGCGCGCCGGATGTTGACGTCGCGGATGCAGAGACCGGTGGCGATGAGGTCGCCGCCGTTGTCGATGATGCAGTTCTGCTCTTCGACATCAAGTTCGGCAAGGCGCTGCGCGAGCTGGGCTTCGCACTCGGCCTTGTCGGCTTCCCACTGATCCACGCACTCCTGCACGCAGTCTTCAAATGGGCCGGCGACGGCAACCGGCGTGACCACGAGGGCCAAGGCCGCTGCAAGCGCCACACCCATCAGCTTCAGTGCTGCTGGACGCATCGTCTAGGGCTCCTTATTCATGCCTGACGCAGGGGCTAACGGGGTTCCTTCTACCTAACTCAACCACTTCGGTGACCTTCAATTACCTCAAACCCGTGCTTCCTCTTGCCGATCCGAGCGATCCAAAGAGCTCGGACAAAGTCCGAGTCCATTCGGTATCGGTTCCTCGTCCCAGAAGGCCCCTGCGCCTTGGTTACCCCAGAAGGGCGTTTTTCGTGAGCCTCTGGACCGCTCTCGTCCCCGTTCAGAGCCTTCGACCTCCAGGCAGCGAAGAGCGAGGTCTCCTGCGGGGCACGGATCTGCGCGTGGAATAAACCCGCAAACGCGTGACCTGGCAAGGGAAAAACCGGTGGCGGGCGCACCCGTCGTCAAGTCGTTGCGAGTTGTCACGGGCGTGTGACATGCCCGCGGAGGCCTCTCGGCGTGTCCCGCGTCTCGCCGCCGCCGCGCGGCTCCGCAATGATCCGATTTCGTTCGACTCCGCCGTTGGATCGATTCGAACGGAGTCGAACGAATTCCGACATGCACTTGTCGTTTCCCATCGGGAGGTATCGTCGTAGCTTCCGCGAAGCCTGTCGGTCCCCCACGCACCTCGCGTTCTCCCTCTCCGCCCGCCTGAACCGGAGATGATCGCGAAGTGCCCAGCTTCTTGCGAGGAGGAGCTTCGTTCATGCGGCCGTCTGCCAGCCTACGTGTCTCTTGGAACGTCGTCGCTCTATCGGTCGTCAGCCTGGGCCTCCTTGGTTTCGCGACGATGGCCGCCACGACGGTCGCTCGCGATCCCGACGTTCGCATCAACGAGCCGCTGGCGACCGGCCTCAAGCGGACGAAGATCCCGCACGTGGCGATGAGCGGCGACCGCGTCTACGTGACCTACTTGCAGCAGCGCTACTTCACGTCGTTCGACCCATTCTTCACGCTCTCGGTGAACCAGGGCGGCACGTGGCGGCTGGCCGACGAACGCTTGAACACGAATTTCGCGGTGAGTTCGAGCGACGGCAGAATGCGCCGATCGATCACCTTGCCTGCCGCCGACGGTTCGCTCTTCAACCTGCAGGAGAGCGACTTCGCCAACAAGGATCTCTACGTGCTCTATTCGCCCGATGGGGGCGAAACGTGGCCCGGCGCGCCGAAGCGGGTGACTCTCAACGTCGAGGAGATCATCAATCATGGTGGCACGCTCGCCGTCGCGAACGGAGGCGTCGCGTACGTAGTGCGCAGCGAGAGCACGAGTTTGGATCCCGACTCCGGATTCTCGAACATCGAACTCAACGTGACGACCAACGCCGGCTCGACGTGGAGCGCCGACAAGCGCGTCAACTTCGACGATGGCGGCAGCCCGTTCTCGACGTTCGAACGATCGACGCGGCCGGTCGCGTGCGCCGATTCCACGGGGCGGCTCTACGTGGCATGGCGAGATCAGCGCAACCCGACAGACCTCAACGACCTCAACGCAGTTCCCGGACGCATCCTCTTCCGGCGTTCGCTCGATCGCGCGACGACATTCCTGCCCGCGACCTCGGACATCCGGCTCGATTCGAGCGATGGTGCCGATGCCTCGGCATTCACGGAATCTCGGCGCCCAGCGATCGCGTGCACCGAGGACGGAGTCGTGGTCGTCGTTTGGGAAGACCTCCGAGGAGGATTCTCGGAGATCTTCGCAAACGTCAGCACCGACGCGGGCGCGACCTGGCTGAGCGCGGACATCTCCACGGCTGCCGGTTTCGGTGAGAACTGGGACAAGACCAGATCCAAGGTCGTCATCGTTCCCGGGACGACTCCTCCACGCCTCTTCGTCGGCTGGGAGGAATCGCGTGCGGGCGCAATCGACGTGTGGGTTCGCGAAAGCATCGACGGCGGAGCGACGTGGAGCGTGGCGACGCGCATGAACGTCGGCGTCGCGGCCGGAACCGAGAACGTGCAGTCGTGGGACATGGACTATGACGGAACCGATCTCGTCGTCGTCTGGTCCGACAATCGCTTCGGTCCGCTCGTCGGTGAACCGCGACGCGATGTCTTCTACGCGCGTTATGCCGGCGCGTCGGGCCCGGCTCCGGTCGAGTCGCGCATCGACGTCGGATCCGGCGAGGGTGTCGAGGATTCGCTCAACGTCGATGTCGCGGCGGGCAGCGGAGGATTCGTCGCGGTCTACGAGGACTTCCGTGACAATCCGCCACCCGCGGATGAGCGCCGCGCGAATGTCTACGGCGGAGGCGTGGGCAAGACTTTCGACGTCTCGGACGCCGACGCGGACGGCATCGTCGCTTCGCGCGACAACTGCCCCGACTATCCCAATCCCGATCAAAGCGACGCGGACTTTGACGGCCGCGGGAACGCCTGCGACGTCTTCGATGCGGACCCCGACAACGACGGCGACGCCGACGGGATCCCTTCAAACATCGATAACTGCCCCGACCGCAACAACATATTTCAGGAAAACGAAGACCTTGATGGCTTCGGAACCGATTGCGACTTCTGTCCGTTGGTGCCGGACGTGCTCAATCGCGATCTCGACGGTGATGGTCAGGGCGAGAGCTGCGACACCGACATCGACGGCGACGGCATTCTCAATGTCAGCGACGGCGACGATGACGACGACGGCATTCCCGATTCGAGTGACAACTGCGACTTCGCGCCGAACGCGCGCCAGGTCGATCAGGATTTCGACGGCGTCGGCGACTTTTGCGACACGAACGACCTGATCGTGCAGAACCTCGACGTACGAAAGCGAGCCGACGGTCAGCAGAGCGCCGTCTGGGACAAGGAGCAAGGCGCGACCGCCTACAACGTCTATTTCGGCCTCCTCTCCAGGCTCCGCCAGGGCGATCCAGGTTACTGCTACCGGCCGGGCGTGGTCCTCAATCGCACGACGATCTCGGACTCTCCCGATCCGGGTACGGCGTTCTGGTTCCTGCCAACGGCGCTGTCGGGCACGACGGAAGGCAGCACGGGGGTTCGTTCGGACGGCTTCACCCCGCGCACCGTCGCGGACGTCTGCGACCTCGATGCGGCGCTCGACTGGGATCTGGATACGGTTTCCAACACCGTCGACAATTGCCGCTTCGACGCCAACTCGACTCAGTCGGACGAAGACGGCGATGGTTGGGGCGACGTCTGCGACGCGTTCCCGCTCGATCCGTTCGACGACGCGGACGGTGATGGTGTGCCCGCCGACGCAGACAACTGCCCGCTGCTCGCGAACGCCTCACAGTCCGATGCCGATGGCGACGGCGTGGGCGATGCCTGCGACGTGTGCCCGCAAGACGCGGATCCGTTCCAGCGCGACGAAGACCGCGATGGCGTCGGAGACGCCTGTGACGCCGATCAAGACGGCGACGGCATTCCCAACGGCACCGACGCGGACGCGGACGGGGACGGCGTTCCCGACACCATCGACAACTGCACTGGGTTGGCCAACGGCCGCCAACTCGACAAGGACGGCGACGGCCTCGGAGACTCCTGCGACGTGGCGGACGGTCTGATCGGCGGTGTCGTCGTCGTCGATGGCGGCGCGCGGCTCGCATGGACCGGCGAAGCGACGGCGGAGCGCTACTCCGTTTACCGCGGCGATGTGGCCTCGCTCGGCGGCTCCGAGTACGGCGTTTGCTACGTCGCGCGGACGGCGCTGACCTTTGCCCTCCTCGACGACGGCGCGCCGCCGTCCGGGAGCGCGATCTTCTACCTCGTCACGGGGTTCTTTGGAGGCACCGAAGGCAGCGCCGGCACCGACTCCAGCGGCGGAGAGCGAGCGGTCAGCGGCTGTCCCTGATCGGGCGGGCGGCATCGACCCGCAGGCCAAGGCCCGTCCGGTCGGATGGGCCCGAGCCTTCTCCGCGTGCGACAATCGTCTGCGCGGAGGTGACCTCATGGCCGACGAAAACGGCGAGGGCACGCTCGAAATCGAGTGCCCGCTCTGCGAAGGCCGGCTCGTCATCGACATCAAGACCGGCGCCGTCATCCACGCGACGCGCTCGGCCCGCGGCAAACTGGACTTCGACGCGGCGGTCGGTGAGGTGAAGAGCGCCCAGGAGCGCCGCGAAAAGGACTTCGCGCGCGCGTTTCAATCGGAGCGCGGTCGCCGCGAGATCCTCGAGAAGAAATTCAAGAAAGCTCAAGAAGAGGCCGAGTCCGACCCACGGCCGCGCAAGAACCCGCTCGATCTCGACTGAGCGTCGAGCGCGAGGACAGCATTCCTGCGATGAAGTCGTTCACCAAGACCCTCACGATGCATGTTCCGGAGCGCATGGACTTTGTCAGCATCCATCGCGATGTCGAGGCGGCGGTTCGCGAAAGCGGTGTCCGCGAGGGCCTCTGCCTGGTCAATGCGATGCACATCACCGCAAGCGTCTTCATCAACGACGACGAGTCGGGGCTTCATCGCGATTACAAGAAGTGGCTCGAAGAACTGGCGCCCTTCGATCCCAGTCCCGATCGCTACCACCACAATCGTACGGGCGAGGACAATGCCGACGCTCACCACAAACGCCAGATCATGGGACGCGAAGTGGTGATCGCGATCACGGACGGCAAGCTTCATCTGGGCCCGTGGGAGCACGTCTTCTACGGCGAGTTCGACGGACAGCGCCCCAAGCGAGTCTTGATCAAGGTCTTGGGGGCATGAGCTCCCGGGGCGGCCATTCCTCGAGAACGGAGCGCGCCGAGCGCGTGGGCGCGTGGTTTCTGGCGGTGCTCGCTTTGGGCCTTTCGACGGCGTGTCTCGAGACCGATCAGGCGCGCATCGCGGGGCTCTACGAGAAGCGGCGTTCGGGCGCACTCGAACTCGCGGATCTCGAGCGTTCCCTCGCGAGTTCCGAGATCTCCGTCCGCGTCGCCGCCGCGGACCTCATGGCGGACATCGGGGGCGATCGCGCTCGGGAGATCCTGCGTCCGTTACTCCAAGACGCCGACGGTGGCATGCGCGCGACCGCTGCGGGCTCCCTGGGGCGCATCGGCACGCTCGAAGACGTGCCGGTCATCGCTCCTCTGGTGATCGACCCGGTTCCGGTCGTCAGACGCAAGGCAGTGCTCGCGTTGGGAGAGATCGGTGGGGCCGAAGCGATCGCTCCACTCGCCCAGGCGTTGGCGGACGAGGATCCGACCATCCGTCGCGATGCCGCGGAAGCGCTCGCGCGGCTTGGAGACGAGACCGCATTCGAGGCGCTCGCGGGTGCGCTCACCGATGTTGACGTTCAGGTGCGGGCGTGGGCGATCCGCGGCCTTGCCGCGACCGGCGATCCCCGTGCGCGAGAGCTCATCGCTCCCTTTCTCGAGAGTGCGAGTGCCTACGAGAAGGGAGCCGCGGTCCATGCCACGGCGATTCTCGATAGCGCGAGGGCCGAGCAGGAGAACGCCCCGAAGGCGACCACCGTCGAGGAGCCCCTCGAGCCGAATCCCTGATCCGCGCTCGATGAAAAAAGGAAAGCCGGCGAGGACGATCCTCGCCGGCCGCCGGTTCGAGGGGGGACGGATGTCCTCGAGCCGACCATCGACCATTGAGATAGCAAGGGCCTTGCCACCTCGGTCCGCTTCAGCTCGACGATCGGAAAGCAACTGTAAATGGTTCTTTTAAAAAAGGTTACGGGAGTGGTGCCGATTCGCCGAGCCTCATCGGCCTGCTCGTCGAACCACGGAGGCGTGTCCTCTCGTCATGCCGGAATGTCATCCGCGGAGGACGGGGCGCCGTTTCGACCCAGCGAGAGCGGCCGAGTGGACAGCCTCGCGGGGACGGTGCTAGACTCCTCCGCGTCGATTGAAAGCTGTCAGACGCGAGTTCGTCTCGGGCTCGTGATTTCCTCCCTGGCTTTGGTTTTCGCGTGCAGCGGCCCGCGAACCGATTTCGCGGCAGCCTCCGGCGCAGCGGATCCCAAGCCGACAGCCCCGTCGCACGCTTCGACCCTCGGAACGGCTGCTCTCAACCGGGAAGCGCTCGACCGAGCAGAGTCGATCCGGCGACTGGGCGGAGATGCTCCGGGTGATTTGGATCGGCTCGTTGCGAGCCTGGACGATCCGGACCAACTCGTGAGAGGCACTGCGGCAGCCGTGCTCCTCGCGCGCGTCGATCCCGCGCTGACACGACAGGCGCTCGCGTCGCACGCGAGCAAAGGCAACCTGGCGAACGCAACTCCAGAGCGCAAGCTCCTCGAGTATTCCTTGGTGAGTGCCGATTTCCCGAACATCGCCGGCCAATCGATCTGCGACCGTGCTGGCGCGGAACCTGGGGCGCTCGAGCGCTCGAAGGCCGTTTTCGCCTGCGTTCGCTTCGGGAATCCGTCGAGCGACTCGCTCCTTCGTCTCGCCGACGATTCCCACTGGGCGGTGAGGACCCGCCTGGCAATTGCACTCGGCACCCGTGACGCCGATGGCCATTTCGGGGCCGTCGCCGAACGACTGCTCCAAGACCCGCACCCTACGGTACGGGAAGCCGCTTCCCGCCTCGACGCGCCCTCCTGCGGGCGCCACGGTTCGGAGACCAGCGACGTGAATACGATTTCGCGATGACCGAACCTCTCTCGACACGAACCCTCGTGGCGACCCATGTTCTCGGCATCTGCCGAGGGCGTCGCGCGCCCCAGTCGTCACCCGCCACGCATTCGGGTTCGCTCCTCGCCGACTTTCGTCGCGAGCGCATGCCATAGGACAGACACGTGAAGGAAGAATCCACGCCCTCGTCGCCCAATCGCAAGGGAAACTTCAAGCGCCGCCGCCGCCGCCGCCGCCCCGCTCAGGGCAATGAGAACGGCCAGCAGCCCAACAACGGCAACGGGCAGCCCGTCGTCGACGCCGCGCCCGCCAACGACGAGCCCGTCGAGGCCCAGGGCGTGTTGGAACTCCTGCCCGAGGGGTACGGCTTCCTGCGCACGCGAAAGGCCAACTACTTGCCGCGGCCGGACGACGTCTGGGTGGCACCCGACATCATTCGCGATTGGCGCTTCGAGGAAGGCGTCGAAATTCTCGGCAGAGCGCGTGCAACCGGCCGGCGCGGTGCGGCACTCTTCGAGATCGGCACCGTCAACGGTGCCGAGCCCGAGAAGTGGCGCGAGCGACGTCACTTCGCCGATCTCACGGCGACCTCGCCCGTCGAACTGATCCGCATGGAAACCGACCAGGAGCCGATCGAGCCGCGCGTCGTCGACCTCGTCGCGCCGATCGGCCGGGGGCAGCGCTGCCTCGTCGTGGCCCCGCCCAAGGCGGGAAAGACGACCTTGCTGCAGCAAATGGCGCACGCGGTCGCCATCAACCATCCCGAGATCCATCTCATCGTGCTCCTCGTCGACGAACGCCCCGAGGAAGTCACCGATTGGCGGCGCCGCGTTCCCGATGGAGAAGTCATCGCGTCGAGTTCCGACGAGATGGCGCGCAACCACGTCTCGGTTGCCGAGATCGTCCTCGAGCGTGCCAAGCGCCTCGTCGAATGCGGACGCGACGTGCTCATCCTGCTCGATTCGCTGACGCGCCTCGCGCGCGCCTACAACGTCGAACAGCGCGGTTCCGGCAAGATCCTTTCGGGCGGCATCGACTCGCGCACCCTCGAGCATCCGCGCCGCTTCTTCGGCGCTGCGCGCCGCTGCGAAGAAGGCGGGTCGCTGACGATCATTGCCTCGTGTCTGGTCGACACCGGTTCGAAGATGGACGACGTGATCTTTCAGGAGTTCAAGGGCACGGGAAACACCGAGATCGTGCTCGATCGCAAGCTCTTCGAGAAACGCGTCTTCCCGTGCATCGACATCCATCAGACCGGCACGCGCAAAGAGGAAAAGCTGCTCGGCGAGTGGACGAACAAAGTCCATCTGCTGCGCCGCGCCCTCGCCACGATGTCACCCGTCGACGCGGTCGAAGCGCTGCTCAAGAAGCTCTCCGCGTTCCCCAGCAACGCTGCGTTCTTGTCGAGTTTGGGTTCGGGCGGCAAAGGCTGAGCGCTCTACGGGTACCCGCCGCACCTCCAGTCACGGCTCGATGAAGGAAGCGGATCAGCGCTCGAGAAACGCGAGCTGGCCGCATGCGGCGAAGGCGTCTTTCCCGCGCGAACGGCGCACCGTACCGACGACTCCCGCACGCGTCAGTTCGCGCAGGAAGTACTGGAGCCGCGCCTCGCTCGCGGGCCTGAACGGAAGTTCAGGGGTCGGATTGAATTCGATGAGGTTGACCTTCGTGCGCGTCCAGCGCGCGTACTCGGCAAGCG
>CAZPJJ010000024.1:0-19631 GCA_964586535.1 uncultured Acidobacteriota bacterium
GACATCGGCGCGCCTCCCGCGACGGCCTCCTGCAGGGCGATCACGAGCCGGTCGGCTGGTGTCTTCTTCAACAAATAGCCGCAAGCACCGGCGCAGAGTGCCTGGAAGAGTCGCTCATCGTCTTGGTAGACGGTCAACACGACCATCGTGAGATGCGGATGGAGCGCCTTCAGCCGCCGTATCCCCTCGATACCGTCCATTCCAGGAAGACCGAGATCGATGAGCACGACATCGGGTGCCGAGTCGTGCATGGCAACCAGAGCTTCTTCCATCGTGCCCCACGTGCCGCGACAGATGAATCCACTGGTGCCGGCGACGAGCTCCGCGAGCCCCTCGCGAATTTCATCGCGGTCCTCGACGATACCGACGGTGATCGGAGACGGCGTGCTTCCCATGACCGGTGCAGCATACCTCCAGCCCGAGCTCGCGCCCAAGACTCACGAAGTGCCGCGCCGTGCTCGCCGCGCGGATCCAGCCCTCAGGACGATCTCGGTTCCCTCGCCGGGGATGGAGCGTACTTCGAGATCCGCGCCGATCGCCTCCGCCCGGCGCCGCATGCTTGCTAGGCCTTGGCCCCTGGACGATCCCGGCTCCGGAAATCCGCGGCCGTCGTCCCGGATCGTGAGGAGCAGCTCTTTCGGCCCTCGGCGCATCACGACGTCGATCCGTGCGGCACCGGCATGCCGGCGTGCGTTGTGTAGCGCCTCCTTGAACACGAGGTAGACCTGGCGCCTCACGTCGGCGTCCAACGGGACGTCGCCCTCGTCGGAGGGCAGTTCGAGTCGCACGACGGCATCGCCGTCGCTGAAGAGCTCGCTCGCGAAGCGGCGCATGCGGTGGACCAGATCCGACATGCGATCGCGCTGTGGGTTGATTGCCCAGACGACATCACCCAGCGTATCGACGAGCTCGCCGGAGACTTCCGTGATACGCGCGAGCGATGCGGGCGGCTCGGCATCGCGTCGCTCGATCTCACGGCGCGCGAGCTGACTGAGGATTGCGATCTGCGAAAGGCTGGAGCCGATGTCATCGTGTAGATCGGTTGCGATGCGCGTGCGGACGCGCTCGAGAGCGACGACGCGGGCAACCCGGACTCGGTAGAGAACGTGCATGCCGCCGAGCGCGAGCGCGGCGGAAAGCGCAAGAAACCACCCGTGCTGCCAGAAAGGTGCCCGGACGCGGAAGCTCGCGACGGCGGGCGTGGAATGGACGTTTCCCTGCTCGTCCACCGTACGCACTAGAAATTGGTAGCTTCCCGGAGGCAGGCCGAAGTACTGGACGCGCCGATCACGCGTGACGGCACTCCATTTCGAATCGATGCCATCGAGCCGATACTGAAATCGTGGCGGCGGCCCCGACGCCGTATGCACAGCGAAATACTCGATGGAGATCGTGCGGCGTCCCGAATCAACGGAGAGCGGACCCACCATTGTTCCACCGACGGATGGAATCGGTACGGCCTCCCCGGCGATTCGTACCTCGCGAAGGCGAGCGGGTTCGAGGGGCGACGCTGGTTCGATGTCCGGATCAATGCGCGAGAGTCCCGCGAAGTCGCTGAACCACAGAACACCGGCGCCGTCGGCTGAGCAGAGTGGCAGGGAGTTTCCAACGAGCCCGTCGTCGATCGTGAAACGGCGCTCGGCGCCCGTCTGCGGATCGATGCGGTAGACACCCTGTGAGCTGGCGAGCCAGAGGCGCGCGTGGCGGTCCTCGACGGCGCAATAGAATGCGGCGTTCGAAGTGTCAGTTCGAGTCTCATATCTGTGAAAAAGTGGTCGATGCGCTTGCGCGTCCGCCCAGTAGATTCGCCCACGCCCGAGCAACCAGATCCGCCCTTGGCGATCAAAGAAGAGGCTCGAGAAGTGGGCCGAAACGTCGGGCGGAACGTCGATCGCCTCGACGTGCCCGTTTTGAACGCGCCTGACATCTCCATCGAGAAAGGACAGCCACAGGGAGCCTTCCGGGCCGTCAGCGAACGAACGCACGAGGGCGTTCGTGCCCAGGTCGGTCAGCGCCAGTCGCTCGAAGCGCCGCGCTCCCGGGGGCCGCACGACGACGGAACTCTCGTTGTCGCCTGATGCGGTGGTGCTCACCCACAGGCGGCCCATGCCATCCTCATGAATCGAGAACACGTCATTGCCCGCGAGGCCGTCGGCCACCGTGAAGCGCGAGTCCGGTGGTGACGCGAGCCGCTCAACCGTGCGCACGGGCCCGGCGTAGTGGAAGAGACCCGAGCCAGTGCCCGCCCACCAGGTGCCGTCACGCGATTGGAGGAGTTTCCGCGTGGCTCCCCAGCCCGTGTAGCGAACGTCGGATGGAAGATTGACGTGAACCGGTGCCGAGGCTCCGCGCTCCGGCTGCGCGACGGTGATTGCCTTGCTGCCCACGAACGAAATGGCGAGCGGGCTTCCGTCTCGGGCATTCGTGAGACTCACGACGATCGCGCCCGGCCCGTTCGCGTCCTCCAGTGTCGTGAATCCCTCCACGAGTCGCTTCGCGAGGCCCCGTGAGGTCAGGCCCACCCAGATGTTCCCTGCTGAGTCAAGTGCCAGGCGCTCGACATTGTCTCCGGGAAGTCCCGATCGACGGTCGATCGTGCGAGCGACAAACCAGCGTTGCGTCTGCTGGCTCCGCCTGAACTCTGTCACACCGAGTGTCGATCCCAAGAGTACGGACGAAGCGCCGCTGTCGACGAAGCCCTTGGTGTCGATCGGTGCACCCTGCTCGTGACCGAACGACTGATACGGTTCGCGAGCCGGAAAGAGCGGAGGCTTGAAGATAGCCACGCCACCGAAGAAAGCAGTCCACACACTGCCCTCGGTGTCGAAGCGAAACCCGCGGACGAAGTCCGCGCCCGTAATCGACGGCGGAATCCGGTCGACGCGGCCGTCCCTCGAGATACGAAACACACCATCGACATGCGTGCCCACCCATACCGCTCCTGCGGGATCTTGGGCGAGGGCCTGCACGCGCGAAGTCAGATCCAGATCGATGGCGGAGCCTCGAAGAGCGCCATTGTCGTGCCTCATATGCAGGAGCGACGTCAAGGTCCCGACCCATAGGCTACCGTCGCGGTCGGCGAGTAGCCGATACGCCACGTCATCGTCAGGGAGATCTTCGATTGCGATGCGTTTGAACAGCCGTCCTTCCTTCGGGACGTCACTCGGCCTGAAGGCGAAGAGCCCGGCTTCCGTCGCGACCCAGAACGTGCCCTCGACTCCGATGGCGATATCGTGCACGGCTGAGCCCTCGAGTCCGTCCGCGCTACCGAATGTGAGAAATCCTTCGCCATCGAAGCGGCTCAAACCTCCGAGCGTGCCAATCCATAGGAAGCCATCCGCGTCTGAAGCGATGGAGGTGACAGAATCCTGGGCGAGCCCATCCGAGGTCGTGAAATGACGGAACGGCTCACGCGCCCCGAGCGCCGGCAACGCGAGCATCATGACGATCCAGCATGCGATCGTGCGCCGCACGGGCCCTCCGCCGAACCGGGAGCGATTATGGAACCATCGTACTCTCGAAGGCGTGTACCGACTTGCGGGCAGTGTAGGAGCCGGTCCACGGATTTGTCGAGATCCTGTCCAGCGGATTTCCTCTGAGCTCGTAGTTACCCCTCGACGGGACGACTGCCTGCTTCTCTTCTCGGAATCTCCCTTCGACTCTCGTGGCGAGAGTGGCTATCTCGCGTCGCCATCATCTTGCTGCAGATCTCGACGGCACAGCTGCCTTCCCATCGTTCCTACGGGATCCGTGATCGCAGTGTCCCGTGTCGGGCGCGCACGAGTGGACAATGGCTCGACCGTGCAGATGGCGAGAGAGGTGGAGGCGCGAGGGCTCCGCTCGACTCACTAGCCCGTCGGTCCGGGCACGCGTCGTCGCTACTTCGGTGGCACCGCATCGAGGCCGGGCAGATCGATGGCTTCCGAGATGACTGCGAGACTCGCGAGGTCGATCGAGCCCACGAGATTCACGAACGTGACTTCCTGGGCTTCCGCGATGAGCACGGTGAGCCCCGCGACGCGCGTCTCGCCCTCGTAGCGCACGAGCACCTCGACTCTGGAATCGGCCTCGCGAACGCGAGCGATGCGCTGCCAGCCCGTGTCCGCGAGTCGCTTCGCCAAGCGGAAAACTTGCTCGCGCGCGGCCGTCCGTTCCGGATCCTCGAGATCCTCGAGAATCACCGCGTGGACCGCGACGATCTCGTTGAGTGCCTGAGCGGCCTCGGGATTGGTCGAGAGCATCCGTCGCGAGAGAGCGGTGATCACGGGGCCCGCGATCGAGATCTCGGTCACCTTGACCGCTTCGCGATCCCCGAACGACGAGAACGAGCTTCCATCGACGAACCCAGGGTGTTTCGCGATCTCGGGAGTGATCTGCGCTGCTGCGGGCATCGCCGCGAAGAGCGCCAAAGAAAAGGAAGCCGCGAGTGTCGCGGACAGTCTTTGCAGAGCGGCGCGCATCATGATGGGGTCCTTTGCACGGCTGAGCGGCGAGACCCGTCCGAGTCGTGCGGTCCAAGAAGCGGCAGACGATCCAGCGCGGATTCGACACCCTGTTCCAGGGCTCGCCGACGTGTGGCTTGCTCGGCCTTGGCGAGAGCGACGTCGAGACCGCCCTGGAGAGCGAATTCGATCGTCGCCCCCTGCGAACGGGAGAGTGCCAAGTCGGCTTTCGCGAGGGCCAAGTCCAGGTCGTGCGCGGCAGCCGCGAGTTCTCGGTCGGAGACGGGCGCTTCCGTTCGGGGTCCGCTGGCCAGGAGGGCCACCGCACCGACCAGAGCGGCGGCGAATGCGGCGGCCGCAACCGCACGCCCGGGCGGGCGGAAGACTCTTCGAGACGGACGCGCGAGCGGTTCGCGGGCGACGGTGCGCCGCCAGACAGCCGCGAGAACGTCATCAGGAAGGGGCAGCACATCAAGGCTGCGAAGACTCGTGCGATCGGCCTGCATTCCCGCGAGGAAGTCCCGACAAGGCGAACACGTCCGCACGTGCCGCTCGAGAAGCCGCCCTTCCTCAGCTTCGATCGGCCCGTCCAACCTGGCGGCCGCAAGGAGTCGCCAGTGATCGCAAGTGTCCGGAGCGTCGCTCCTCACGGTTTCACCCCCGCCTCCTCGAGAACTTCTCGCAGGCGCTGGCGCGCCCGATGCAAGCGCACCTTGACCGTTCCCAGTGGGATATCCAGGATCCTCGCGATCTCATCGTAGGAAAGCATCTGGAACTCGCGCATCAGTAGAATCCCGCGATCCTCGGCGGCTAGGCGGAGGAGGCCCATTCGGACGGCGGCTCTACCCTCGGCGACTTCGATGACTTCCTGTTGGCCGCGTCCCGGAGACTCGCGGACGTCCAGGGTTTCGGGGCCGACGTCCCGCCGCGTGCGCCGGCTCCGCAGGAGATCGATCGCGAGATTGTGAACGGTCCGAAGCGTCCAGGCGCGCGCGGAGTTGACCTCGGGCACGGAGGAACGGTGCTCCCAAAGCCGAACGAGCGCTTCCTGGGCGACATCCTTCGCCTGTTCCTGGTCTCCGAGCAGATATGCGGCATAGGTGTACACGCGGTCCTTGATCTCCCGGACGGCGCTGCAATATGCGTCCGCATCCATGGCTGCCCCTGATAACGAAAACTCGGCCGTCAAGTTACCGGTGGAAGGCAGCGGGGCGCCCGAGCCCTCCCATAATGCTCCCGGCTGCCCCCCCGGGAGGGGGCACTTCAGAGGAGATCAGCAGTCCATGACCCGTGGCCCCCAAGCCGGCACGCCTTCGAACCCGCCAGCCCCCTACATCATTCTCGCCTTGGTGGGTCTCGGTCTGCTCATGCTTGCGTTCACCGCTCTCGCGTGGGAACGCAAGTGGTTCAATGACGACTGCTTCATCACGTTCCGCTACGCGCAGAACCTCGCTGAGGGGCACGGCTTCGTCTGGAACACGACTCCGCCCTCTCCCCGTGTCGAAGGATCGACGTCGCTCGGCTGGACCGCGCTCAATGCGATCGCGATCGCTTTGCGGCAGCACCCGACGATCACGTCCCAGCTCGTCGGGCTCGTCTTCGGGCTGCTCGGGCTGGGATTGGTGTACTTCGCCGCGTGGAGACTCGCGGAGTTGCCCCCTCTCTGGGCCCTCGTCGCTCCCGCGCTGCTCTTCGCACATCGCCAGTATCTCTACTGGTCGGTCTCAGCGATGGAGATCGTGCCGGCGAGCGTCATCACCTTCGGTGCGACGCTGCTCTTCGTTCGCGAGGTGCAGCGCGAGCGAGGGCACGCGTGGCTTTCCGGGCTCGTCTTCTTCGCGGCCACGATCTTTCGGCCCGAGGTGCCGCTCTTCCATCTCGCCACAGGAGTCGCGCTGCTTGCGGTCGCGCCTTCGGCGACTCGCGCGCTGCGTGTCGTTACCTCCGGCGGAGTGCATGCACTTCTGTTGGGATTGGTCGTACTGGCGCGCTTGGCCTATTTCGGCAAGCCCTTGCCCAACACGTTCTATGTGAAGGTCGGTGGCCTTCAGATCGATCGCGGTCTCGAATACGTTGCCCACTATTTCTCGCACTATCAGGCCGCGCTCTGGGCACCGCTGCTGATCGCCGGTCTCGTGGTCCTGGTGCGAGCGCGCAGTGCGCTCCTCGCCGCTTGCGTGAGTCAGATCGCCTTCGGTCTCGCTTGGTTCATCGCCAGCGGTGGCGGTCAGTGGGAGTTCCGCTACTTCGTGTGGATCCTGATGCCCTGGGCGGTGCTTCTCTCCGCCTCGCTCCGAGCATTCGCGCGCGGGTTCTCACCGGACGCCGCGAGCCCGCGCCCGATGCGCGTCGCGCTCGTCGCGGTCGCTGCGCTGCTCGTCATCGGAAGCCAAGCGTGGACTCATCGCCAGCCCTTCCGTATCTGGGGCGACATGATGTCCTTCGAGGAACTACACGCCGCTGCGGGTGCGATGCTCACGGACGGCCGCAAGCTCAGCGAGTTCATCGATCGCGAGGATCGCATCGCCTTCGGTTGGGCCGGTGCGGTCCCCTATCTCACGAGGGCTTGGCATTTCGATCCCTGGGGTCTCAACGAACCCGATGCCGGTTCGTGGCCCTTCGACAAGTCCGCGCCCATATACCACCAGCGCCACGCAACGTGGGACCAGCTTCGTGACGCGGACGTGATGGTCGTCGATCTCTTCAATCAACTTCTTTATCGCCAGCCCGAGCCGGTCGCCCGGCTTCTTCCCAAGCTGCAACCCTGGGCCAAGCCGGGAACCCTCGTGTACTGCGCCGAAGTACCGGATCCCCGTGCCCCGTGGTACTTGATATTCGCGTCGCCTCAGCCGACGACTGTGGTCGAGGAGTGGATTGCCGCGAAGGGTCTTCGCCGCATCTATGCGACGCCGCTGACGCTCACGCGCGAGAGCACGCTCGTCTCCCCCTCAGCACCGCCGAATTGACGGGGTCGGCCGATCAGTCGCATAATTCCGATGGCCCCCGCCGAAGATTGTCAATCCCGGGGGCGCATTTTCCTGAACAATACACAGTGAGGGTCTCATGCCGGAGAACCCACAAGACGACTTGCTGCGCCGCCGAGCGCACCTCTACGCCGGGGGCGGACGCGAGCGCGTCAAAGCGCAGCACGAAGCCGGTAAGCTCACCGCTCGCGAGCGGTTGGCGGTTCTTTTCGAGCCGAGCACGTTCCAGGAATTCAATCTCTTCATGCGGCACCGCTGCACGAGCTTCGGGCTCGCCGACAAAGAGATGCCCGGTGAGGGGGTCGTGACCGGCTACGGCGTCGTCGATGGACGGCCCGTCTATGCCGCGAGTCAGGACTTCACCGTCGCCGGCGGCTCGGTGGGCGAGGTCGGCGCAAAGAAGATCTGCGAAGTCATGGATGCAGCGCTGAAGACCGGCGATCCGTTCATCTTCATCAATGACAGTGGCGGAGCCCGCATCCAGGAAGGGGTCGATGCCCTCGCGGGATACGGCGGAATTTTCTACCGCAACGTGTTGCTGTCGGGCGTCGTGCCGCAGATCAGCATCATCGCGGGACCGTGTGCGGGCGGTGCGGCGTACTCACCCGCCTTGACCGACTTCATCATTCAGGTTCGCAACGCCGGCCAGCTCTACATCACGGGGCCGAAAGTCATCAAAGAGGTCACGGGAGAGGACATCTCCGCCGAGGCGCTGGGTGGCGCCGAGAGCCACGCGCACTACTCGGGTGTGGTGCACTTCGTTGCGGCGGATGACACCGAGGCGATCGCGCTCTCGAAGCGGCTGCTCTCGTTCCTGCCGAGCAACAACACGGAGGAGCCGCCCTTCTATCCGGAACTGCGCGAGGCTCAGGTCGGTCCGCTCCCCGAGTTGGACACGATCGTTCCGAGCGACTCGCGACAGCCCTACGACATGCGAGACGTCATCGTTCGCGTCCTTGACCGCGGCGACTTCCTCCAGGTGCAGGAGGAATTCGCCGGGAATCTGATCGTGGGGTTCGGGCGGCTCGAGGGGCGAACGGTCGGGATCGTCGCCAATCAGCCGATGGTGAAGGCGGGAGTCCTCGACATCGACTCCTCCGACAAGGGCGCGCGCTTCATCCGGTTCTGCAACGCGTTCAATATCCCGCTGCTCACCTTCGTCGATGTTCCGGGTTTTCTGCCCGGAGTCGCGCAGGAGTTCGGTGGAATCATCCGGCATGGCGCGAAGATGCTTTTCGCCTACGCCTCGGCGACGGTGCCCAAACTCACGGTGGTGATCCGCAAAGCCTACGGCGGTGCCTATCTCGCGATGTGCGCCAAGAGCATGGGCGCCGACCGCATCTGCGCGTGGCCGAGCGCCGAGATCGCCGTCATGGGCGCCGAGGGCGCGGTGAACGTCCTCTACCGCCGCGAGATCGCCGCGGCCGAAGATCCCGCCGCCGAGCGCACGCGACGGGTTCGAGAGTACAAAGACCTCTTCGCGAATCCTTATGTGGCCGCCGGCCGCGGACTCGTCGATGACGTCATCCTGCCTTCGGAGACGCGGGTCTACCTCGCTTCCGCGCTCGACGTGTTGCGAGCGAAGCGAGAGTTGCGGCCGCAGAAGAAGCATGGACTGATTCCTCTCTGATCGCAGCAACCAGTTCGGGCGCGGGGGATTCACGCGATGGAGAATCTCGAACTCGGCTTCAAGCTGACCTTCGTCGGGATGGGCATCGTCTTTGCGGTGCTCGTCCTGATCGCAGGGGTCATCGCCGTGATGAGCCGCCTCGACCGGCGATGGCAAGAGGCTGAGACGAGTGCCAGAGAGCAGACGGTCGATGTCGAGCCGCGCATCGATCATTTGACGGCCGTGCTCATCGCCGCGGCCTGCGCAACGTACATCGGGGGGCGCGTCCGCGTTCGCTCGGTGAGGCGGCTTCTGCCGGCTGACGCGGCGTCGAGTCCGTGGTCGGCCCAGGGGCGCGCCGTTCTTCAGGGATCGCACGTCGTGACGCGCCGAACCGTCACGGGACGTGATCGCACCTAGTCGGGAACGCTCATGAGGCTCGAGCTGGAAATTCCGTCGATGATCGCCGGGAAAGCCGCTTCCGGGACCTCTTGATCGACTCGCTCTCGGCGCGCGGAGGCCATGTCATGAAACTGCGTATCACCGTTCATGGTGTTCCCTACGAAGTCGACGTCGAAGTGCTCGACGCGGGCGAGGGATTCGCTCCCGCGCCGCTCCCTCAGGTATCGCCGTCGCGCCCGAGCGCGAGCGTGCCCGGACCCGCACCCCAGGCGGCGCTTCCGCCGAAGCCGGCGGCCGGGCCCGCGGGTGGATCGAGTCGTTCCGTCGCATCGCCGATCGCTGGCAACGTCGTGGAGGTCAAGACCGCCGCGGGGGCGACGGTGAAGCAAGGTGACGTACTGCTCGTCATCGAGGCGATGAAGATGAACACGTCGATCGCCGCACCCGCCGCGGGCGCGGTCCGCGCGGTGAAGGTCGCGGCGGGAGACGCCGTCCGGGGAGGGCAGGGCCTCGTCGAGTTCGAATGAAGCGAGGGCCGCCGATCATGGACATCTTCTTTCAATTCCTTCAGGCCGGCGCGTTCGGGAACTTCACTTGGGGCAACGCCGCGATGCTCGTCGTCGGCGCTCTCTTTCTCTGGCTGGCGATCGTCAAAGATTACGAGCCGCTCTTGCTCGTACCGATCGGCTTCGGGATCCTGATCGGGAACATCCCCTACGCGGACGGAATGCAGATCGGCATCTACGAACCGGGGAGCGTGCTCTCGATCCTCTATCAAGGCGTCACGCAGGGCTACTACCCGCCGCTGATTTTCCTGGGCATCGGGGCGATGACGGATTTCTCGGCGATGCTCGCGAAACCGAAGCTGATCCTGCTCGGCGCCGCGGCTCAGGCTGGGATCTTCCTCACGCTTCTCGGGGCGCTGGTGCTCGGCTTCACTCCAGATCAAGCCGCGGCGATAGGGATCATCGGCGGCGCCGATGGACCCACGGCGATCTTTCTCTCGTCGAAGCTCGCGCCGGATTACCTCGGCGCGATCGCGATCGCCGCGTACTCGTACATGGCTCTCGTTCCGGTCATCCAACCGCCCATCGTGCGTCTCCTGACCTCACGGAGAGAGCGTTTGATACGGATGGCGCCTAGCCGGCCCGTCAGTCAGCGCACGCGAATTCTCTTTCCGATCGTCGCATTCCTCGTGACGGCGCTGATCGCCCCCGGTGCGATCCCGCTGCTCGGCATGCTCTTCTTCGGCAACGTGCTCAAGGAGTGCGGCGTCACCAATCGCCTCGCCACGACGGCCAAGACGGCCTTCATCGATATCGTGACGATTCTCCTCGGTGTCACCGTCGGTGCCTCGACCGACGCCCAACGCTTCCTCACGCCCGACTCGATCAAGATCT
The DNA here is from genome assembly GCA_964586535.1 of uncultured Acidobacteriota bacterium. GTDB lineage: Bacteria > Acidobacteriota > Polarisedimenticolia > J045 > J045 > CAZPJJ01. The sequence goes on from CAZPJJ010000024.1 coordinate 10,838, forward strand.
TCGCTCTCGGCGCGGCGTCGTTCGCGGTCGCCACCGCGTCCGGGGTGCTCTTCGCGAAGGTCATGAACATCTTCTCCAAAGAGAAGATCAACCCGATCATCGGCGCCGCGGGCGTCTCCGCGGTTCCCGACTCGGCTCGCGTCGCGCAGATGATCGGGGCCAAGGAAGACCCCGAGAACTTCCTGATCATGCATGCCATGGCGCCCAACGTCGCGGGCGTCATCGGTAGCGCGATCGCGGCGGGTGTTCTTCTGGCAACGCTCCGCTGACGGTCTTTCGTGGAAGTGCAGCGGGGGAGACCTCGAGGCCCTGCGCCCCCCCTTCCGAAGCAGGTCTCATCCCGCTGCGAATGAACTTTTCCTTGACCAGGTTCAGGCGGCGATCCCCCCTTCCTCGTCGGCAAGCTCGCCCCGATTCGCGGGTTTACAAGTCAAACTCATTCCATAATGCTGATTAACGGCTATTGGCGCCCGTTCTCGTCCATCGCCGGCAATCGAAGAAGTCCCCCGGCTTCGATCTTCATGACGCGTCATGCCAATTCAATGGTCACTCGCGGCATTGATGGGCGTTGACTGGGTTTAACAAACTGATTATCTAGCGAACATTCTTTCCTCAGTCAGCATTCGCGGGGAAGGCAGGACTTCATGGCTAACAACGGTCACCGGGTGGGCTAATCGCCAGCCCGAGAGGGGACCACGGAAGGACGGTGCGTCATGCCGGCAGGACTCGATCCCGAAACACTCGATCTCACCCTCGCGGCCATTCGCGAGTACCAGACGGCTTCGCTTCCGGACGAAGTCCTCCTGGATCTCGACCACCGTGACGAGTTCCCGGCACCGCTCGTGCGCGAGATGTGCGGCTCCGGCCTGGGCATCGGTCTCCTCTGCATCGAAGAGGAGTTCGGCGGTATGGGAGGTGGGGCTTTCGACGTCTACCGCGTCTGCGAGACGCTCGCTCGCGTCGATCTCGGTGTCGCAACGGGGGTGCTGGCCACCTTCCTCGGCATGGATCCGATCAAAGTCGGCGGCACCCCAGAACAGAAGCGCGCCTATATGACTCGGCTGGCCGAGGAGGGTCTCCTCATGGCCTATGCCGCCACCGAGCCGGAGGCCGGCAGCGATCTCGCTTCGCTCCGCACCCGCGCGATTCCCGAGAACGGCGGCTACCGGATCACGGGCGCGAAGCAGTGGATCAGCAACGGGGCGCACGCCGATCTCTACACCGTCCTCGCGCTCGCACCGGGCGGGCCTTCGTGGTTCGTTGTCGAGAAAGGCGCCGCGGGTCTCTCGGCCGGCAAGTCCGAGGACAAGCACGGCATTCGCGCCAGCAACACGTCGGCGGTGCTCCTGGACGACGTCGCGGTCGACCGTTCGGCTTTGCTCGGCGGCGAGGAGGGGCAGGGGCTCGCGCAGGCGCAGCAGGTCTTCGGCTACACGCGACTGATGGTGGCGGCCTTCGGCCTGGGGGCTGGATGGGAAGCCGTCGATCGGGCGGCGCGCTACTCGCGGGAGCGCATTCAGGCCGGCGGCCCGCTCTCGGAGAAGCAGGGCTACACGCACAAGCTCATCGTGCCCTTCGCCATTCGCCTCGAAGCCGCACGGGCCTTCATCGAGGAGACCGCGCGCCGGATCGACGAAACCGACGAGCCGCTGAACACCGAAGGCGCCATCGCGAAGTACCTCGCGACCGAGGCCGGCAACGGTGCCGCCGAGGCCGCGATCCAGGCGCTGGGCGGCTACGGCTACACGCGCGAGTACATGGTGGAGAAGATCAAGCGCGACGTGCGCATCACGACGATCTACGAGGGCACGTCCGAGATCATGGAGATGACGATCGCCCGCGACCGTTGGCAGGCGCACCTCAAAACGCGCGGTCGCGCCTACATCGAGCAAGCCGAGGTGCTCGAAGGTGCGCAGGGCGCCGCACAGAACGCTGGATCTCGCGCGGTCGCGCTCGCTCTGCGGGCACTTGCCGGCGTCTACGAGAGCTGTCGCGTCGGCCGCCTGACGCGTCACCAGCATGTGTTGCTACGACTCGGCGAACTCTCCGCGTGGGTGGAGTGCGCCGCCGCTTTCGTACGGCGCGCCGACGCCGCCGCGACGGGCCGCCTTCCAGACAAGGCCGATCGTCGCTTTGGCGCCGAGACCCTCGCCGCCATGTCGCGCGTCTTCGCCCGCGAGGCCGTCCGTCACGCCGTCTTCGACGGAAGTGCCCTCGTGGCCGGCGCCCGCGGCCCCGGTGGCGATGCGGGCGTTCCGGTGACCCAGGCCGATCTGGTGGAAGCAATCGCGCAGCAGGACGGAATCATTGCGGACATGGACCTCGTCGCCGACGCGATCTACGACCGCGCGAAGGCGTGAGGGAGGGAAAGATGAGCGCAAGCAAAGAACGAGCCGTGGCGATCGTCGGCGTGGGCGCGGTTCTTCCCGACGCCCCCAAAGTCGACGCCTTCTGGAAGAACCTCCTCGCGGCGCGCTACAGCATCTCCGAGGTCAACGCGGAGCGCTGGGACCCCGAGCTCTACTACGACGCCGACCCCCGCACACCCGACAAGACCTACTCGAAGATCGGCGGCTGGTGCCGAGACTACGATTGGAATCCCTTCGCGTGGAAGCTGCCGGTTCCTCCGAAAGTCGCGGACTCGATGGACATCGCGCAGAAGTGGGCGATCAGCTGTACCCGCGCTGCCCTCGAGGATCATGCCAAGCGCGGCGGAACGCTCGACCGCGAGCGCACCGCCGTCATTCTGGGCAACGCGATGGCGGGCGAGCGCCACTACCTGACGTCGATGCGCCTGCAGCTTCCCGAAGTCGAGCGAATGCTCCAGGGCACGCCGTCGTTCTGCGCCCTCGACGAGAGTGCTCGACGCCGCGTTCTCGACGAACTGAGCACGGTGACGCGCGCCAGCTTCCCCGAGATCACCGAAGACACGATGCCAGGCGAACTCGCGAACTGCATCGCAGGGCGCCTGGCGAACCTCTTCGACTTCCACGGCCCCAACTACGTCGTGGACGCGGCCTGCGCCTCGGCGATGGCCGCGCTCGCCGCTTCCGTCGAAGGACTCATCGAGCATGACTTCGACGCGGTGATCGCGGGCGGCATCGACCGCAACATGGGCGTGTCGACCTTCATCAAGTTCTGCAAGATCGGAGCGCTCTCAGCGACCGGTACCCGTCCCTACGGCGACGGCGCCGATGGCTTCGTCATGGGCGAGGGAGCCGCACTCTTCGTGCTCAAGCGACTGGAAGACGCCGAGCGCGGCGGCGAGCGCATCTACGCCGTCATCCGCGGCATCGGCGGCGCGAGCGACGGCAAGGGCAAAGGCATCACAGCCCCGAATCCGCAGGGCCAGCGGCTGGCCATCGAGCGCGCGTGGCGCCACGCGGGTTGCGATCCCGTCACTGCGACCTACGTCGAAGGTCACGGTACGTCCACGCGAGTCGGAGACGTCGTCGAACTCGAGAGCCTGCAGCACGTCTTCGGCGCGGCAGGCGCACGACCCGGCTCGATCGCGCTCGGCTCCGTGAAGTCGAACATCGGTCACCTCAAGGGTGCCGCGGGCGCCGCGGGCGTGCTGAAGACCGCGCTCGCTCTCGAAGCGAAGGTGATCCCCCCGAGCCTCAACGCCCGCCGGCCGAATCCCAGCTTCGAATTCGGGTCGAGTTCGTTCAGCGTTTCTCATGACGCGATCGAGTGGCGGCGGCCCGCGAACGCGCCTCGCCGCGCCGGCGTCTCGGCATTCGGTTTCGGTGGGACGAACTTCCACATCGTCCTCGAGGAACATGCGCCGGAGATCTGGCCGGGTGGGGGAGGGGGACGACGCGAGCGCGTCGCGGTTCCCACGCTGCCCCCGGCCGCGACGGTCCGTCCCGTCGTCGAGGCCCGCGCTCCCCTCCGCGGCGCGTTCGTGTCCGGCTCCGCTGACACCGCCGGCCTGCGCGAAGAGGTCGGCCGCGGACTCGCCGCCGCGAAACGAGGGGATGTCCCCGCGCCCGCGTTGCCCGAAGCGCGCTCGCTCGCTGCACCCGAGCGGCTCGCAATCGACTTCGGCTCGGCGGAAGAACTCGTCGCCAAGCTCGAGCGCGCTCAACGCGCCCTCGAATCGGACGCGCCGCCCGCGTGGCGCGCGCTCTCCGGGCAGGGCATCCACCGCGGCCGCGGCGCAAAGCAACCCGTGGCCTTCCTCTACACGGGGCAGGGCTCGCAGTACGTGAACATGCTCGCGGAGCTCCGGTCCAAGGAACCGCTCGTCGCGGCGACCTTCGACGAGGCCGACCGCGTCATGACGCCGCTTCTTGGGCGGCCTCTGACCGAGATCATCTTCGTCGATCCTCGCGACGAGGCCGCGGTCGCGGCCGCCAACGAGCAGCTCACGCAGACAGCCATCACGCAGCCTGCCGTGCTCGCGGTCGACATTGCGCTGACGCGAGTCCTCGCTTCGTTCGGCATCGCGCCCGACGTGGTGATGGGCCATAGCCTGGGCGAATACGGCGCGCTCGTCGCGGCCGAGGGTCTCGGCTTCGCCGCCGCCCTCGAGGCCGTCAGCGCGCGCGGCCGCGAGATGACGCGCATCGCCGTGGCCGACAACGGTAAGATGGCCGCAGTTCTCGCGCCGATTCCGGAGATCGAAACGGTCCTCGCGGAGATCACCGGGTACGCCGTCATCGCGAACGTCAACAGCTCGGCGCAAGCGGTCATCGGCGGTGCGAGCGCGGCCGTCGTCGAGGCGTGCCGCCGCCTCGAAGAGCGTGGATACCGCTGCATCCCGCTCAACGTGAGCCACGCCTTCCACACCGAGATCGTCGCGCCCGCGAGCGACCCGCTCCGCGAGACCCTCGCTCGCCTCGATCTCAGGCAGCCAGCGCGGCCGATCATCTCCAACGTTACGGGCGAGCTCTATCCCACCAACGGCGACGTTCGCGAGGCGATGCTCGATCTGCTGGCGCGCCAGGTGGCCTCGCCCGTGCTCTTCTCGAAAGGCCTCGAACGGCTCTACGAGATGGGCGTGCGCACGTTCGTCGAACTCGGACCCAAGTCCGCCCTCAAGGGCTTCGTCGATGATGTCCTCGGCGCGCGAGGCGACGTGGCGTCGCTCTTCACGAATCATCCCAAGCTCGGCGATGTCGTCTCGCTCGGTCAGAGCCTCTGCGGGCTCTGGGCGGCGGGCCACGGAAGCTCCCGCGTCGAGCGCGCAGCCGAGGTCGCGGCGCGGACTAAGCAGGCCGCTTCGACTTCGAACCAATCGTCCGTCCAGATGGCGACGATCCACGCGCCTCCGCTCCTCGAAAGGAAGTCCGCGATGAGTCCCGATGCAGAACGCTACGAGCAACTCGGACGGCTCTTCGCCTCCTTCCTCGACGAGAGCCGCAGGATCTTCGGCGGCGCGGATCCTCGCGCCACGGACGTTCCCGTCGTCATCTCGGGAGCCGGACTCGGGCTGCCCGGGGCCGACCACGTTTTCGACGACGCGAACGTCGGGCGCATCCTCGCGGGCGAGCAGTTCATCAAGCCGATCGATCCCGAGTACCGCAGACGCATCGTCGACAAGCATGTGACGAGACTCGTCAAGCGCGCCGACGGTGATCCCACCTTCGAGACCATCGACGACGTAGGCGAGGTGATGAAGCTTGCGGGGCAAGCCCGTGCTTTCGACCTCGCGAACGAGTTCGGCGTCGACCCCGATCGCGTCGGAGCCCTCGACGTTGCGACCCGGCTGGCGATCGGCGCCGGCTTGGACGCGCTGCGCGACGCGGGTCTTCCCCTCCTTCGCACGTATCGCCAGACGTCCAAGGGCACGCTGCTCCCCGATCGCTGGCGCCTGCCCGAGTCGATGCGCGATGACACCGGCGTCATCTTCGCGTCGGCCTTCCCCGGTCTCGACGCCTTCGCCAAGGATTTGCGCGAGGCGGAGCGCGACCAGGCACGGCGGCGCGAGCATGCGTCGCTCTCCCGAACACTCGCCGTGCTGCGCTCTCAATCGCCGGTGCCCGCCCCCGCGGTCGCCGATGTCGAGGCGCGCCTTCGCGCCGTCGAAGCAGAACTCGCCGCCGAGCCTCACGGCTTCGATCGCCGCTTCCTCTTCCGCGTGCTCGCGATGGGACACTCGCAGTTCGCCGAGGAGATCGGTGCACGCGGTCCGAACACGCAAGTCAACGCCGCGTGCGCCTCGACGACTCAGGCCATCGGCCTGGCGGAGGACTGGATCCGCCTCGGCCGCTGCCGCCGCGTGATCATCGTGTCCGCCGACGACGTCACGTCGGAACGGCTCTTGGAGTGGATCGGCGCCGGATTCCTGGCGACTGGTGCCGCGGCGACGGACGAGCGAGTCGAAGACGCCGCGCTTCCCTTCGACCGCCGGCGGCACGGCATGCTGCTCGGCATGGGGGCTGCGGCGCTCGTCATCGAACGCGCCGACGCGGTGAGCGAGCGCGGCATGCGCCCGATCTGCGAGGTGCTTGCCGCGAACTCCGCCAACAGCGCGTTCCACGGGACGCGCCTCGACGTCGAGCACATCAAGCACGTCATGGAAGCTCTCGTCGCCACCGCCGAGTCGCGGTGGGGCATCGACCGGCACGAGATGGCGCGCGAGACCGTGTTCATCTCGCACGAGACCTACACACCGGCACGCGGCGGTAGCGCCGCGGCCGAGGTGGAGGCGCTCCGTCACGTCTTCGGCCCGCACGCGAGCGAGATCGTCGTCGCCAACACCAAGGGCTTCACGGGCCATCCGATGGGCGTCGGTATCGAGGATGTCGTCGCCGTAAAGACGCTCGAAACGGGGATCGTCCCGCCGGTGCCGAACTTCCGCGAGGTCGATCCCGAACTGGGTCTGTTGAACCTGTCACGCGGCGGATCGTACGGCGTGCGCTACGCCTTGCGGCTCGCCGCGGGCTTCGGCTCGCAGATCTCGTTCTCGCTCCTGCGCTGGTCGCCTTCCCCGACGGGGGCGCGCACGGCCGTGAGCGCTCTCGGCTACCAGTCGCGAGTCGCGGACCCGGCGCGATTCGCGGCGTGGCTGTCGAACGTGACGGGACAACCCGATGCGGTGCTCGAGGTCGCGTCGCGGAGGCTCCGCGTCGTCGAGTCCGCGCGCGCGGCCACTCGCGTCGAGGCGCCAAAGGCGAGCGTCGCGGCCGCCCCATCCGCGCCACCCGCTCGCGCGGCGGTTCCCGTCGTGGCGGCTCCCGTCGCGGTGCCTGCGCCCGCACCCGTCACGGGCATCGCGACCGTCCAGGAGAGCGTCCTGGCGCTCGTCGCCCGTGCGACCGGCTATCCCGCGGAGATGCTCGATCCCGAGCTCGACCTCGAAGCCGATCTCGGCATCGACACCGTCAAACAGGCCGAGGTCTTCGCGGCGATTCGCGAGGAGTACGGCATCGAGCGCGATCCCAACCTGAAGCTGCGCGACTTCCCCACGCTCGGCCACGTCGTCGGCTTCGTGCTCGACCGCCGTCCCGAGTTGGCGAAGGCGGCTGCTGCGCCAAAGCCGACCGCTGCGACGGCACCGGTCGCAGCCGCGGCTCTGCAGCAGATGCCTTCGGCCCTCACGACGGCGGGAGGCGCCGACGCGGTTCATACCCGCATCCTCGAGATCGTCGCCCGCGCCACGGGCTATCCGCAGGACATGCTCGAACCCGAACTCGATCTCGAGGCCGATCTCGGCATCGACACGGTGAAGCAAGCCGAGGTGTTCGCGGCGGTGCGAGAGGCTTACGGCATCGAGCGCGATCCCAATCTGAAGCTGCGCGACTTCCCGACACTCGGACACGTCATCGCGTTCGCCAAGGAACGTACGGGGCTCGTCGCCTCCCCGGCGGACGCCTCCGCACCCGAAGGCGTACCCGCGCATGCCGCCGTTGCCGGCGCGGCGCCCGCCGGCGCAAGCGCCGGGACGGGAATCCTCGATCGGGTGCTGGCGATCGTGGCGCGAACGACGGGCTATCCGGCGGAGATGCTCGACCCCGACCTCGATCTCGAAGCGGACCTCGGCATCGACACCGTCAAGCAGGCTGAGATCTTCGCGACGCTGCGCACCGAATACGGCTTCGAGCGCGACGCCAACCTGAAGCTGCGCGACTTCCCGACGCTCGCGAGCGTCGCAGAGTTCGTGCGAGCGAAGCTCGGCATCGAGGAGCTCGCTCCCAAGCCAGCCGCCACCGCTTCCCCCACGCCGCCGCCAGCGCCGGAGATCGCTCCGGCGATTGCCGTGGAGAGCCCCGCGGCGCCTCCCGCCGGGGATTCCGTGCTCGCGTCGGTGCTCGCGATCGTCGCGCGCACGACGGGCTATCCGGCGGAGATGCTCGACCCCGACCTCGATCTCGAAGCGGACCTCGGTATCGACACCGTCAAGCAGGCTGAGATCTTCGCGACGCTGCGCTCCGAGTACGGCTTCGAACGCGATCCCAACTTGAAGCTGCGCGACTTCCCCACGATCGCGAGCGTCGCGGAATTCGTGCGCGCGCGCACGGGCGCCGTGCTCACCGCGCCTTCCGCTCTGGCACCGGCCGTCACGGAGGCCCGAGACGCCGCCGTCGAGAGCTTCGTCGATGTACCGCAGGGCGACATGGATGCCTCCAACGCCCTCCCGCGCCGCGTTCCCGTTCCGATGTGGCGGCCGCCGCTCGACCTCTGCAAGCGGACCGCCGTCGAGCTCGGCGAAGGCGATCGCGTGATCGTCGCCATGGACGCCGGCCGCGTCGGTAGTGCCCTCGCGCAGCGCCTGCAGAAGCGCGGCGTGACCGTGCTCGCGCTCGAAGCCGACACCGAGACCGACGCGCTTCTCGCGCAAATCGAC
>CAZPJJ010000025.1:0-19380 GCA_964586535.1 uncultured Acidobacteriota bacterium
TATATGTATGGCAATGATTAAGGTGATAATTATGGTGATGATTAGGGCGAAGGTCCTCGACGCGCACGTCCTACAGCAACCAGCCGCTGCCCAACACCGGAACGACCGTGCCCGAGAACATGATCGCCGCCTTCTGGGACGATCTGCACTTCCGCACCACGGGCAAGGCCTACACCTACTTCGACGGCAGGCGCTTCATCGTCCAGTGGACCGACGTCGAGCGGCTGGCCTCCGGTTCGCTGCTCACCTTCCAGGTCATCCTCTACCAGAACGGCAACATCGAGCTGCAGTACGCCCGCATGACCGGCACGCTCGACTCCGCCACCATCGGCATCCAGAACCAGGCCAAGGACGACGGCCTCACCGTCGCCTTCAACACCGCCTACATGCACAGCGACCTGGCCGTGCGCTTCTCGCGCCTGCCGGATTGGGTCGTCATCGATCCCACCGAAGGCACCGTGCCCGAAGAGCAGTTCCAGGAAGTCGACGTGCTGCTCGACTCGGTCGGCCTCGAGGACGGCATCCACGACGCGAGGATCCAGATCCAGAGCAACGATCCCTTCAACCCGCTCGTCACCGTCCCGGTGCGCCTCAACCTCAGCCTCATCGAACCCACGCTCACCGAGTTCAACCCCAAGGTGCTGCGGCTCGGCGACACCGACATCCTGCGCGTCCGCATGAAGATCGAGCTGCCCCCCGAGCTCGACCCGCATGCGATCCGCCTCTCGTCCGTGATGCTCAACGACAGCGTCCCGGCCCTCGAATCCCCGGCGCCCTACTACACCGACGAGAACGAGAACGGCATCGAAGAAGTCACCTTCTGGTTCGATGCGGAAGTTCTCAAGTCGACGCTGGGCGAAGGAACCGAGATCCCCGTGACGATCATGGGCGAAGTCGAAGACGTCCAGTGGTGGCGCGGCATGGACACCGTCCGCACCGGCGACCCCGACCAGTACCGCCCCGTCGGCGGCGAATACAACCTGGCCGGCAACACGATGTCCATCGCGTGGAACCCTGCCTCCACCACCCTCCAGCACTACACCCTCGAACTGACCCGTGACGGTGGTCAGTCCTGGGAAACGCTCGTGACTGGGCTGGAAAGCAACTCGTACGACTGGACCGTGAGCGGCGCTCTCACCGAGAACGCCCTCATCCGCATCACCTCCTACGACCAGCAGGGCAACCTGCTGGGCGCCGACGTCACGGACAGCGCATTCACCATCGCCGGCGGAACCCTCCTGCGGCCGCGTCCGATCAACGGATCGGAACTGGTCGTCGGATTCGACGGCGTGACGGTGGAGCTGCTCTGGAAGGCCCCCAGCACCGACCTCGAACACGGACCCGCGGATCGCTTCCGCGTGTTGCGTGGGACGAATCCCCAGATGTTGGGGGAGGTCGGTGTTGCTGGTGAAGAGCGATGGACCGAAGAAGGCTCCGCGACCGCCGGCGAAGCGATGATCTATTGGACGATCATCGCGGCGAATGCGGCGGGTGATGCGGGGCTGTGAAGAGGGAAGGGTAGGTAGAAGGGAAGAGAAGAAGAAGAAGTAAAGAGAGAGAGACAGAGGTAAGAAGACGGCGCGTTCCCGAGAGGGGGCGCGCCGTTTGTTTGTTCGAGGGACGGGGAGGGGAAAGGGGATCGAGTCGATGGGAGGGAGGTGGAGATCGTCGGGCGGTTAGGGAATCGATGGGGTGGACGCGCGGGTGGGAGTTGAGGGAGAATCGCACGCGATTGGGGTCGCAAAGCCATTGGCATTTTGCGATTAGCGATGAGTTGCAATGTGTCGATTTTGGAGCTCGGCCCAAGATGGGGCCTCGGTTGAGTGCCGCTGCTTGCGGTGGTGGTTCACACTTCGGATGCGAGGCGAAGCACGTGCTTGCCCAGCGCTGGTACTTCCCGGTTTCAAGGTATTGCCCAGAGAGTACGGGGTTGGGATGACGTCAGGAGGCGCTTCCCTTCGAAGACACGGACTCCGCTTCTGGCAAGATCCCGGTCAAGCACTTCCGATTCCTGCGCGACACCGCGCGCGCAATCTTCCTCGCCGCACGATCCGGGTCCGAGTGTTCCCACACCCGAATGACGAGCCAGCCTCGGGCGCGCAAGAGTGCGTCCGTTTCTGCGTCCCTATCGCGATTGGTTTGAATTTTCTCGATCCACCAGGCCCGGTTGCTCTTCGGCGTCGTGCCATGGACAGGGCAGCCGTGCCAGAAGCATCCATCGACGAATACGGCCACTCTGGCTCGAGTAAACACGATGTCCGCTCGCCTGCGCCGCACGTCGGGAAGGGGCGGATGGTTTACGCGAAACCGAAAGCCGGCACGATGGAGCACGCTACGCAACGCACGCTCGGGCTGAGTGTCCGATCGGCGTTGATTGACCATTCGGGCTCTGGTCTGCACGTCCCTGGGCTGCGGCTTTTCCTTGGTCATGAATCACCGCCGAAAGTATCTCGAGACTCGTCGCCATGTGCCGACCGCGATCTGAAGCCTCGGACCTACGGAACACACAGGATAACGAATCCGCACCCATTTCGAGAGGTTTCTTCATGGCACTGAAAGAAAACGCTCACGTCGCGAAGCTGAGCAGGTACCTGCCCTTCTCCCCCCTGCACAGTCAGATTTACGAGGAGCAGGCGAACCCGGATCACGTGAAGTCGATCGCGACCAAAGCCGGCAAGTTCCTGAAAGACGCAGCTTCGGATCCCTCGGTACGCCTCGTTGTGCTCACAGGGGATGCGGGCCACGGGAAGACCCACCTCTGTCGAGTTCTGCTCGAGCAAGTCCTGGGCCTGAGCCCGAAGGAAGCGCATTCAAAGCTCCGTCAGCTGGGAGATGGTCGTCATGCGATCGGCACGGTTGCTGGTCGGGAGCTTTACGTTGTTCGCGATCTCAGTGAGATCGCCGACATTGGCGAGGCAGTCTCGATCCTCGTCGCAGCGCTGGAAACCGCGTCACAGGTTCTCGTCGTGTGCGCGAACGAAGGCAAGCTTCGCAAAGTCGTTGCCGAAGCAGGATCCAGTCTCGCACTCGTACGAGACACCTTGGAGCGCGGTCGCACAAGCGGAAGAACTGCGATCCACCCCCACGTGACGGTGCTCGATCTCAACAATCAGTCGGTAACGGCAGGGGAGGGAGGCGGATTCCTCGGCGAACTCCTCCAGCAATGGGTGGGGGATGGACGTAGCTGGCGTGTGTGTTCGGATTGCGACGCTGCGAAGATCTGCCCGATCAGGTACAACCGTGACGCGCTCTCCGATGAGAACGACACGGAGCGCGGGAGAACCCGGCGCGATGGACTCCGAACGTTGCTGGAGGTTGTTGAGCAGTCTGGGTCGAGCATCACGATTCGCGAACTGCTCATCCTGATGGCGTTCGCGATCACCGGCGGGCTCGACTGCAGGAGAGTGCACGAGAAATGGCGCCGCAAGCGTGATGACAGGTCATGGCAGCCGCCGCACGTCTACAGCCAGGCGATTTTCGATCCTCCCTTGGGCCGGGACGACCGCAACGCTCTCTCGATCTTCGCGATGATCGCTCGTATCGATCCTGGGAATCAAGCTATCCGAGTTGTTGACGAGGTGCTTGCCGCTGATCCACTCCTCGTCGACGACGTGTTCGTACCTGGGCAGTTGATCGGTAGTTCCGAGACGCCAAGAACTAGGAAGGACGCGAAGAAGGAGTCCGAACTGCATTCGCGTTTGTTCCGATACTTGCGACGCAGGGACTACTTCGAACTCCGTACTGAAGACGAAACCGGATCCAGAGTCAGTCGAAGCGAGCGGCTCGGATTCAAGTTCCACGATGAGTTCAGCTTCCTCCTCTCGGAGGCCCCGAACGCGGAGAGGACTGTCGTGAGGGACAAGGTGCTTCGGGGGCTCGAGGCGGTCCAGGACGTGAGAAGGAGCAGGATGCAGTCGAGCAAGTTTGCAGTGGTCGATCCTGCGTTCGCGAACGTGCGTGGGGTCGCCAGCGTGCTTGCGGCGATGGTTCCGTCGAAGAAGGTGACCGTCACGAGTGTGTCCCAGTCCTGGGGCCGCTCGGGCGGGCCTGGAGCATCCGTCTCGGATGCAGTGGACTGGGTGGATCGGCACGTGATGGTTCGCTTCGAGGAAGGGGACGTGAGTCTGCCGCTCGATCTCCTGCGGTTCGAGTTCGTACTTCGGTCTGCGGAGGGACTCTCGTGCAGGGACTTCTTCAAGGCCGACATCCGACGCATCGCGGCAGTGTTGGCTCGAGTCGCGAAGGAGAGCACGCTCGGTGATGGGGAGATCCATGTCGCTTTCGGCGATCGGGTCCGGACGCTTTCGATAGACGAGGGCAACAAGATCGTCTGTGAGGGAGAGACGGAATGAGTCCGCAGGAGAGTTCGAGGGAGCGGGGCGAAAGGATTGGCAAGGAACTCTTCGGAGCGACACTCACGAATCAGGGGAGGGGCTTCTACGTTTGCCTGGAACTCCTGGCCCTTGCGAGAGGATCGCTCGACAAGGCCGGATCCGTCCTGCCTTCCGATGTAGAGGAGCCGCTGGTCATCGAGAGGCGTTCCCATGATTTCGCCCGGAGATTGATGGCCGATCCATGCGGGCTGTTCCCTTCAGAGCTCACGTGGCTCGGATCCACCGCGACCCGGGAGACCCTGGCTGCGCTGATTAGTGGGCTGCGTGTTCCGATTCCGGGAAGACGTCGCCGTCCGAAGTGGCTCGGTGAGCACCTCTACCCCTTCGTCGGCGAGCTCGTTCACTATGACGCAGCGGAACGTCGAAGAAGATCGGCTGACGAGACCCTGCCGAGCGATGCCGCCTACCGGGTGTCGATCGAGCGATACGCTTATCGTGGCGCCGGCGGACTCGCGCACCGGATCCTCCGAACCGACCGCAATCGGGATCGCCTCGAGCAGAACAGGAAGGGCCTCACCGTTTTGGTCCGGGACTCGAACAGTGCTCTCGGGAACCTGTTCCGTGTTCTGCTCGGGCGAGATCTCGCGCGACCCGAGGAGTTCGAGGAGATTTCGGAGTTCGAGACGACGATCCCACTGGATACGCCGTGGGTCGAGTGGCTCTGCTTCGGAACGAGGAATATCTGCGAGCGGGAGAATCTACCCACCGCGAAGCGGGTCGAAGCTCTGATGCACTGGGTGCCCTACTGCATCGCGAGACACCAGCTTTCCATCGCTGAGCACGAGATCGAGTCTCCACCGGTCGTAACGCCGGTCGATGTCGCGGGATCCTCGAGTGCGATTCGCAGGAGCTCGCGAGACGCCCTTTCTCGCGCGCACGCCGCGATCGTGAAGGCTCTAGAGAGTCGAGCGCATTGCGAAGCTCCTGATCTTCTGGCTCCGAGAAAATCGAAGACATGGCGAGATTCGTGTCGCTCCTTCTTCTCCGGGACACTGGGTGCTGTCGGTGCTCTGAACGCGATGTCGGGGCAGCGGCACTTCACGATGTCTCCGGAGTTCATGGAGGCAGTCACTCTGGCCAGCCTGCGACCAGGGGAGGAGAAATCCTTCGAGGACTTCTGTCATACAGTCCTCTTCGAGCGCTATGGCCTCGTAGTCGACCGTGTTTCAGCCGTCCAGTGCCCGAGTCTTGGCAGGATCGATCGATCGAGCTTCGATGACAATGCGCGTGCCGCAGCCGAGGCGCTCCGCGAGCTCGGTCTTTTGCAGGACTACTCGGATATGACTCGTATGGTGCGAGGTGAGCTGTCATGACGACGTTGCAGGCTCAGATTGTCGGCCGCGCTGTTGCCGATCGCGCTCGCGAGGATCTCGTAAGAGCGTCACGCGAGGAGGGCGTGATCCCGATGCTCCGCATCCGTGGGCTAGAGAAGGAGGAGATCGAGCACGCTGCGAGATCCCTCAGCGAAACGTCACTTCAGAATGGTGGAGACTTGCAACTCAAGATCTCAGACCGTGAGCCATGGCCAGATTGTCCGGTCGGGTGGTTCCTGGCTCCCGGCGAGAGTAGGGCCAAGCTCCGGAACAGCTGTACCTCGGCGCTGGTCCTGTTCGACCACGAGGAGGAGCCCGACGAACAGAGCCTTAGGAATATGCACTCGCTCTCCGACAGTGCTGTGCTCGGCGATGTTCATGGTGCCGAGAGGAGAGACAGGGTTCTGGACCTCGTCTGGGAGTCAGTTACGTCGAAGGAGACCAAGAAAGCCCCGCAGACGCTCGGAAGAACCTGCCAAATCGTCTTCGAGGCCTTCCAGATCGTGACGGGTGAGGTGTCGCTCCGACAATGGGTGGGGTTCCTCCTGGAAGCGTGTAAGAAGCTTTCTGGGCGAAGTGTAGTGGACGAGAGTGACGTCAGCGAGGCAGTATCCGAATCCCTTGTGGTGCTCGGGCTGTTCCCAGATCCGGATCTGTTCCAGTCGAAGCCAGCGGGTGTGCGGCGTCGTATCGTAAAGAACGGTATGTATGCCAGCTTGTGCACGGAGAGTGGACGGGAGTACTCCGAGGAAGAACTGGAGAAGAGGATCGATGAAGTCATCTTTCAGGATCCGGCTGGCGGGGAGTACGGCGAGTCGGAGAACGAGAGGTGGAGAGGACTCTGCCGCGCACTTGTACATTCCTTGGACGGATCGGAGCGTCGCGAGATCCCGTTCCGAATCTGGTCGCAGCTCTTCGACAAGGATGCTCGGAAGCGGAAGCTCGGCGAACTACTTCGGGATCAGATCGAGCGTGTCGCGCCGGATCGCCTCGGGGAATTCGACGACCTCGATGTGAAGGAAGGGCTCGACGAAGGCGACCAATCGGCCGCTGAGAGCCTTCTCAAGAAGGATTCCGACGACGTCTCCAGTCCGCCTCTCGCAGATCTCTTGACCAGGCCTCAGCGGCGCGCAGTGGAGAAGATAGCAAACCCCACGTCGCCGTTCACCGAGGATCCCCTGAGCGCACTGCTCCGCGCGCTGCATTCGGAGACCGCGACCGACCACCTGGACCTCACCGATAGCAAGTCTGTCGACCTCAGGTTTGGCCTCGACTCCGCGGTGGAAGAGCTACCTGTTCTGTCGCTGGCTGCTTTTCGATTCCTCTTCGGCTCGGTGCTGCGCGATGTCTTCGACGGAGAGCGTCCGGCGAGTCAGTTCCGTTTCATCGTTGACGATGTACTCATGTCCGGGGATTGCAACTTCGTGCGGCACGCCAACTTGCTCCGCAAGAACGCCAAGCCCGCGGATCAGGGCGAGGGAGAATCCGAAGAGATCGACCTCACGCCTTTCTGGAGTCCTCTCCGACTCGTTCTCGAGCGTGATGGGATTGTCGTTGCCCGGTTCACCTGGAGACCGGAGGTGGACACGGGTAAGGTCGCGTTCGCGCGTGTCGTTTGCGAGGAAGGTCCGTGGACATGCTTCGAGGCCACGGAGGCATCGCTCGACGAATGGTGTGGGCGGTCGCTAGATCCCGGACACGCACTCGGGGCCAGGAACGACGTACCTGACGGTGTCAGAGAATTCGTCAAGGACTGGAATTCGACACGCTCCGAGAGACTCCGATCTTGGGCCGGGGAAGGCCTTTCGGTCGATGGACTCAAGGGAGCCGTGGATGCCTGGAAGGAAACCGCAGCCAGAGTACGACTGGAGGTGGTCCCGCGCGGTGCGCGTGTCGAGACCCTCGACTTCTTCCTCGAGCTCGACACGTTGAAACTCTCAGGAAACCGAACGGTGCTCCTGGCGACGCATCCCCTGCGGCTGCGCTGGATCTTCCATTACCTCGAAGATCTGAGCCGGAAGCTGAACCAAGCCCTCGAGGGCGAGTTCCAGATCAACGAGGATGCAGAGGACTTCTTCTTCCAACACCAGCAAGCCCTCTCGCCGCATCGGCAACCCCCGGTCATCAGCACGGGACACGGGGAGGTCAGCATTGCCGCGCGAGAGTACGGGTGGCACGAGGAGTATGCCCGTATCGAGACTACCAGTGGGCCGACCGAGGAGTGGATGTCGGCGCTCGATGATGCGTCGGTGGACGAGATGGCGGTCGTCGTGAACCACTACCTGGAGGCGCACCCACACAAGGTGGACGGCCTCGCCATTCTCTTCTTCGCGGTTGACGGCGAAGCGACGCATGTCGAGAGGCTCGTACGCCGCATCCTGCGATCGGGTCCGAGCGAGCTCACTCTACGTGTGCACGTGATCGCGCCGATCCTGGCCTTCGACGAGATCGCACGTGTGCTCGAGTCCCTCGATGACGGTCAGCGGACGTTGGGCCGGTTGCTCCCGAGGTTGCAAACGTTCTTGCACTCTGAAGAGTTGGTGCGCGATCCGACGCAGAGCGGACTCGAAAGTCGCATCGATCTGGCCCTCGTTCCGAATCTGTTCGGTAAGAAGACATCCGTCTTCGTGCAGACCAGGAAGTCCGGGCGGGGCCGCGGGGTATTCCGCCCCCTCCTGGATTCTACGAGCTACGATCTTCAGGGCAGTGAGGAGGATCAGGGCGGAAATGTATCCCGGGCGCTGATTCCCGAGGCCGAGGACGATCTGCTCGAGCCGTGGAGCACGCTCTCGGTGTGGCGAAAGGCCGAGAGCCCGGTTGCGCAAGAGGGGGAGGACATGACAGACCTCTTTGCGCTCCAAGTCCGGTTCACAGAGAGCCTCGGGCTGTTCCGCAGCTTGCACACCTGGGCGCACTGGGTCGTGACCCTCGACCCCTACGTCGGTCGGGAGCAGATCGAAGCGATCAAGGACCGCCCGGACGTCATCACGGTGAAGCCCAATGTGGGCAAGAACGGTAACTACACTCTCGTCGTCAGCTCGAGTGCGGGCCGTCATTTTGTCGTCACCCGTCTCGCCCGGAAGCTCGAATGGGATCTGCAGGTCGCAGTGGGCCCACAGGCGACCGCGCTGGCGGAGCGGATCTACGAAAATGGTCGGTCCTTCGCGCCAGGCGTGGTGCTCCGCGCTCTCGGGCTGGGGCGCACGAGTCACGAACTCGTCGGTTTGGTCGTCGCGCGGTGGGCGGTAGTCGAACGACTACCGAGACCCGGAGACGACGTCTACGAGTTCGAAGCTTGGCTGTCCCTGGACGAGCACGCAAGGTGGTTCGGGGGCATGCAAGCGCAACGCGCCGACATGCTCCGAGTCCTGGGCTCGCAAGTGAACGGAGGTCTGCGACTCGAGTTCCAGGTGGTAGAGGCGAAGTTCCGGAGCGAGGAGTACCTCGGCCACGCCGTCACGCAGGTCGAGCGGACGCTTGCGCTTGTGCGCCGAGTCTTCGCGGGTCGAGGTTCCGAGGAGGCCGGTAGTAAGGACACGGCAGATGCGGCTTTCTGGAGGCTCGAGCTGCTCGACGCGATTCAGCAGTCGGCAAGCCGCACGCGTGACGGTGCCATATTCACAGGTCTGCAAACGAAATCGATGACGGACGGCGATAGTCGGGAGGGTCTGAGTGCTCGTGTTCGTCGAGACATCCGGGACGGATTGTACGAAGTCGTCGACTGCAGAGGAATCATCTGCTCCGTCGCGTACGGAACCGAAATCACCGACAACGGCGAGAGTACTCGAGTCTCTGGTTTCGAGCGGATCAGGGTTGGACGGGCGAGGATGAAAGAGATTCTCGAGGCGTTCGGGCAAGGAGGGGAGCCGAGGGCTAGCTCGGTTCAGCCCTTCGTTCCACTCGATTCGAGCGCCGACGTGTTCACCGAGCAGGTACGAGAAACCACGTTCGTCGCGACGGCTCCTTCTAGTAATGTCGGTAAGCTCGATAATCGGCTGTCACGCTCGTCCGAGATTCCGGCGGGTAGTCGTGGATTGGGTCAGGAGAGGCTCCACGACCGTTACCAGCGTATCTTGGACACGTTCGCGAGCTTTGACGTGAAAGTCTCGAAACCGGAGGACGGTTTGTACTGCGCCGAGGGTCCGGCTTTCTATCAGACGAGAGTGGTTCCGGCTCGCGGTGTGAAGTCGGATATTGTCATGTCGCAGAGCAGCGAGCTGAAGCTCGCGCTTGGGCTCCCGTCGGAGCTATCGATCAGAGCTTTTGTGGATCGTGGAGCAGTCACGTTCCAGATCCCTAAGGTCATCGAGGAAAGATACTTCGTCGTTGCGCAGGACCTCTGGAAGACATCACCGCCCGACCTCAATCATCTGGCCGTGCCAATCGGGGAAGACGTGCACGGGGGCGTCGTTGTTCTCGACTTCTCGGACGATTCCAGCCCGCACCTGCTCATTGGTGGTACCACAGGCAGCGGGAAGTCAGTCGTGATGGAGAGCATTCTGGCGGGCTTGTGCTACTTCCATCCGCCCGAGAGACTTCGCCTCGAGCTAGTGGATCCCAAGCGGACGGAACTGCGCGGCTTCGAGAACGATCCTCATCTCCTGGGTAGCATCGGATACGATTCACAGGCGGCCATGCGCATTCTCGACGCGGCGGTGGAGGAAATGGAGCGGCGATACGAACTGCTTCACAGCAAGGCATGTCGTGACATCGTCGGTTACAACTCCGTCGTTCCGGAAGAACAGAAGATGGTCTGGCGACTCCTCGTTCTGGACGAGTATGCCGATCTGACCGCGGAGAAGGCAGAGCGGCTCGAGGTCGAGACAAAGCTCAAGCGGTTGGCTCAGAAGTCTCGTGCAGCCGGCATCCATATCATTGTGGCCACTCAGAAGCCTTCGGCGGAAATCTTGAGCACTGCAATTCGATCCAATCTTCCGGCGCAGATCGCTCTTAGGGTGAAGTCCGCGGTCGATAGCAGAATGATCATCGACGAGAGTGGAGCGGAGACACTCGCCGGAAAAGGGGACGCTCTGTTCAAGACGGCGAGAGGAAGCGTTCGCATGCAGTGTTCCATGGTTCGCCGCTGAAGCTTCACAGGTGCGGGAGGATCTTTCTCGCCAGTGCGCGCATAAAGAAGGGCGGTACGGCGTTCCCGATGAGGCGCGCCATGCTCGTCCGCTTCTCAGCCGCGGAGAAGTCGAAGAAGTCGGGGAAGGTTTGGATGCGGGCAGCTTCATGAGGAGTGATCGTGCGGGGCCACTTGGGATGGACGTAGCATCCTTGTCCGGGCGATCCGAAGCCAGTGGTAATGGTTTGCGCTGGACCATTCCAACGCATCCTTCCGTAGATCGATGAGTAGGAGTGATCTCCGCCCTGATGGCAGGGTGGACGGAGTTCGTTCGGGAGCTTGTATTCGTCGTTGTCGATGAGCCATTGCATGCGCCTCGCGTTGTCCTCGCTCGGCTCGCTGGAAGTGTCAAATACCGGGCCTCGCGGGCTACGCATTCGACCCAGATCCCGGATCGCCCACTCGACCGTCCTTGGTCTGGTGAAAGTACGATCAGACAGGATCTCGATGAGAACTGACTCTGGGCGGACGATCCCTCGGCTGATCGCGATAAGAACGTGCCGCTTCCTAATCTGCGGAACCCCTGTCAACGTCATCGGGACAATAGAGTCGGCGACGCGAAATCCCTGGGCTAGAAGAGAGCGACGAGTCGTTTCGACCACACCTCCACGATCATGGATGACGGAGGGGACATTCTCGATCATTACGACGTGTGGACGCAGCACAAAGGCCGCTCGCGCCATGCGCGCGTAGAGCGCGTTTCGCTCGTCCTTTCTTCGAGTATGGTTGTTCAGATCCGAGTTGCCTTGACAGGGTGGACCCGCGACGAGGATGTCGACGCTTCCAATCCGGTCTCGTACAGACCTTTCGGCACGCGTGAGCACGTTACTCGAGAGAGACCCGTCGAAGATCGTCTCGACACCCGCGACCTCAGTCTGCCCCCCGGGGAAGTTTGCTTTGTGAACGGCGATCGCGGTCCGATCCACGTCCACCGCCAGGGCGGACTCGAATGACCAGCCTCGCTCGTCCGCTGCCAGAGCCAAACCGAGAGACATTCCGCCGCAGCCACTGAAGAGGTCCACCACGCGAAGGGCGCGGCTGGAACGTCGCTTGGTCCAGGTGCGCCGTATCCCGCAACGAAGGAGATCTCGATCGATGAGATCGAGTTCAGTCCTTGCGAGCGATTGGGTCTCTATGGCCACAGTTGGTCGGACTGGGTGTTCGAGAAGAGTACTAGACGGTCGATGGGAGGACACGAGCCGCGATTCTACACCGTGACAACCGACCGTCAACGCACTTCGGCTGGGAGGGGCGGCGGTCATGTCGTGAGGACAGGACTCACGATGTTCGCTGACTCTCAGTTCCGAGGCATCGGATGCCGGTCCAACGCTTCTTCTGCAGAACGTTTCCCATCCGTATCGTCACCAACAAGAGAGCGGAGTTGGCCCGCTGGGACAACCCGCTCGGTGTACCGGCTGGGTGCGGCTCTTGGCGCTCGAACTCACCCCGCTCGCCGGAACAGCAAGAGCGACACCCGGGAAGGAAAGGAGAGGCAGCGCGAAGTCTTCCGCCTCATCTCCGAGCCCGAGCAGGAAGAGCTGCAGAAGGAAGCCTTCACCAGCTTCGAAGAGGGCTACTATGCCGCCGAAACCGGTGTCGCCAACGCGGTCGGCTTTGTCTGGATCGGACTCCGGAGAAGCCGGGGCGGTTCACGAGCGAGGCGAGGAAGGCCATCGAGAGCGCGCCAAGGGTCGGATAGAGAGAGCCACGGGACATGTTCACCCCCACGAGATGCGTCGGCATTCCGCCAACCGCCAACGAGGGCCGGCGCGCCAGCTAGCATCGAGAGGCGACGAGTCACCCGTAAGCGGTCGCACCGGACAATCCAAACTCGTGATCAGCCCCGGACGGCGAGATAGTAACCGAACTCGAGATCGCGGAGGTGGGCAGATCGATGATCTAGTGCCACATACCTCTTCTCCGGTGGCGGCCCGCGCGACCGACCCGGAGATAGCTGTCAGGATGAACAGGGCAGCTCGACCTGGAATCGAACGCTGGGAGGCAACTCGCTTCTGCGTCGCGTAACTCGTCGAATTGTGGTGTAGGCTCCCGCTCCGCTCGCACGATTCGATCTTTCGCATGGGGGACCGCTCTCGATGGAAGTCATCTGGCAAAACGGCACGCTATTCCGGCAAGCGGACTATGAAAACGAAGCAGCGCTCGAGAAGGCCATCTCGCAGATTCAGGGAGAGCTTTTCGGGGAGGATCGGCTCTACTTCTCCATCAAGAAGAAGATCGGGCTACCCGGAGGCCAGCAGAACATCCCCGATGGCTACCTGCTCGACCTATCTGGTAGCAAGCCACGTCTCTATGTCATCGAAGCAGAACTCGCGGCGCACGATCCTCTTCGACACATTGCCGTGCAGATCTTGCAGTTCTCTCTAGCGTTCGAAGAGCATCCGCGCGCCGTCAAGGCTGTGCTTCTCGACGCCATCCGCGCGAACGCGAAGACTTTCAGCCAATGCAACGAGTACGCTCTCGCCAACTCTTTCCGCGGCATCGATCACATGCTCGAATCGCTCGTGTTCGAGAATGCGTTCGCAGCCCTCGTGATCATCGACAGCATACCTTCCAAGCTCCAGCGAGTCCTCGATGAGAAGTTCAAGTTCAGCGTCGAAGTCATCGAGGTAGCGCGATACGTGCGGCCGGACGGCACCGATGTCTATCGCTTCGAGCCATTTCTGGCCGATGTTCGTTATGGTGAGCCGCTGCAGCAAGCTTCGAGCGCTCCGATCGAAGCGTCTTCGATCGTCGACGTGGACACGATCGTTGTTCCTGCTCGCGAGGACGGATTCCAAGAGACGTTTCTCGGCGAGAATCGGTGGTACGAGATTCGCATCCACGCGACGATGCGTCCACAGATCAAGTACATCGCCGTGTATCGTACCGCGCCAATCTCCGCGATCACCCACATCGCGCCCGTCAAGAGCATCGAACCGTGGGAGGAAAGCGGAAAGTATGTCGTGAACTTCTCGGAGCCCGCGAAGGAAATCCCCCCGATCAAGCTGGTTCCCAGCGGCGTCCGCCCGCTGCAGAACATTCGGTACACGCAGCGAGAGCGGCTGATGAACGCGAAGACTTTGGACGATCTGTGGGGGGCTCAGAAATCGTGAGGCGAGAGGAAGTTCGTCGTGGAGAGAAGTGAAGTCCTCGAGGGACGAACCTCTTCCACTGAAGCGCCTGATGTTCCAGACAGCAGAATCAAAATCGAATGGAGTTCAAGTCATGGCTCACGACGTCAACTTTTCTGTCCCGCTCCGGCCGTTGGGTAGCTCAGACGTTGTTTTCGTGATCAACCGGGACTCCGGGAGGTTCGGCATGTTGCGGATCTCGAAGGGGTCGCTTGTCTGGTACCCAAAGAATGGCAAAAAGGGCCGTAAGGTTTCCTGGGACAAGTTTGATGAATTCATGTTGGAGCAACCTTCGAAGGAGTCACGGAAGCGTCAATCTTAGCCCTGCCCGATGTTGCCTCGAAAGCGGCTCCTGACGCCAGCTGTCCGACGGTCGAACCGCGCTCCTCCCGTGAGGCGGCGCATAGTTCTGAGCGCGCTGAAGATGGATTCGCAAGGGAATCCGCCCCGTCGTGATCGTCGATGCGAGCGATCGCTGCACGTTCAATGGTTCAAGAGGGTAGGCGGTCGAGCAACGGCTTTCTTCCCAGGAGCCCTGCCGTGACGTATCTCTGGACCTTCGCCGCGCGGTGTAGAGCGCCGCTAGCGGTCCGGAGGAACGAGGGATGCGGGAACGAAGGACGATTGTTCGTCGCGAGGAGGCGGAGTGGAAGGGCATCGTCGACTCTTGGTCGCAGAGCGGTCTGAGTCATCAGGCCTTCTGCCGGCGCGAGGGCATCGCGCTCTCGAGTTTCCAGCGCTGGAGGCGAAAGGTGAGTCACAGCGGGACTCCGGGCTCCTTCGTCGAGATCAAGCAGACCGCCGCAGCTGCCGGTGATGCTCAGGGATGGCAGATCGAGATCGATTTCCCGAGCGGCGCGGTTCTTCGGTTTCGCGGCTAAACGGTGTTCCTCTCGCAAGCACCGCGGCGCATCCTGGCCCATCGCGAGCCCGTCGACATGCGGAAGTCGTTCGATGGGATGCTCGCCGTGGTACGAAACCGGCTGCGCGAAAATCCGCTCTCGGGAACGCTCTTCGTCTATTTCAATCGACGAGGCACTCACCTGAAGCTCTTGGCCTGGGATCGCACGGGATTCTGTCTCTTTGCCAAGCGCTTGGAGCAATGGCGATTCGACTTCCTGCGGAGGACGCGACGCTGCAACGTGAGCGGCCACAGAGGGGCGCTTCTTCTTCGGCGATCGCTCACCGACTGGCGCGACTCGCTGCTTCCGTCAGCGCTCCATGATTACTGTGAGTTAAGCGCGTCGATTCATTCCCGTCTCTTACTCCCCCCTACAATCCCTGTTACCCTCCCTCTCCTCAAAGGAATACAGGGATGACCCACGACAGCGATGACAAACGCCCCTCAGACGACCCCGGCGACCACGCCCACGCGGATCTCACGCGCTCTTCAAACCCCAATCCGTCTCCGGGCAACGACGACGCGACGAGGGCCGCGGGCGTGGGCAGGGATGCTGCTGCACCGCTGGCCGCGCAGGAGGTCATGCCCGAGAGGGTCGGTGATTACGCGATTCTCGGGAAGCTCGGCCAGGGCGGGATGGGTGTGGTCTACGAGGCGCGGCAGGATGATCCGCCGCGAGTCGTGGCGCTGAAGGTGATTCGCGGGGGGCGCTTCGTCGATGAGGCGCGGGTGCGGATGTTCCAGCGCGAGGTCGAGACGCTCGCGAGGCTGAGTCATCCGAATATCGGCGCGATTTATGCGTCGGGGCGGACGGAGGATGGGCAGCACTATTTCGCGATGGAATTGGTGCAGGGGGCGACGCTGGATCGATATCTGGCGGGGCGTCCGGCACCGGAAGCGCCGGGCGAGCTGGAGCATCGGCTGAGGCTCTTTTCGAGCATCGCGTCGGCGGTGCACTACGCGCATCAGCGAGGTGTCATTCACCGAGATCTGAAGCCGTCGAACATCGTGGTGAGCGAGGCGGCGGAGAGCGTGTCGCGTGGGTCGTCGCCTTCTGCGTCGGCGGCGGGATTGCCGCTGGTGAAGATTCTCGATTTTGGTCTGGCGCGCATCACGGATGAGGACATGGTGGCGGCGTCGATCGCGACGGAGGTCGGGGTCATCAAGGGGACGCTGCCGTACATGAGCCCGGAGCAGGCGCGCGGCGATGCGGCGGCGATCGATGTGCGGACGGATGTGTATGCGCTGGGCGTGCTGCTCTACGAGATGGTGAGCGGCAAGAAGCCTTACGACGTGGTGGGGGCGTCGCTGCTCGAGGCGGTGCGGGTGATCTGCGAAGAGCCGCCGCGCTCGCTGAGCGGGGAGTGGACGGGCCGGCGCGCGCTGGATCTCGATGTGGAAACGATCGCGCGCAAGGCGCTGGCGAAGGAGCCGGAGCGGCGCTATGACAGCGCGGCGGCGCTGGTGGACGATGTGCAGCGCTTTCTCATGTCGCAGCCGATCATGGCGCGCCCGCCGAGCGCGGCGTACCAACTGAAGAAGTTCACGCAGCGGCATCGGCCGATGGTGGCGGGGGCGGCGCTGGCGCTGGCGGCGCTGGTGGTGGGGGCGGTGGTCTCGACGGCGCTCTATCTGCGGGCGGAGAAAGAGGCGGAGCGCGCGCGCGTCGAGGCGGCGACGGCGGAGCAGGTGAGCACGTTCTTGCGCTCGATGCTGGAGGGGGTGGGCCCTTCGGTGGCGCAGGGCCGCGACACGACGCTGCTGAAGGAGATCCTGGAGCGCGCGAACACGCGGGTGGAGGAGGAGCTCGAGGGCGAGCCGGTGATCGAAGCTCATATCCGCAGCACCATCGGAGTGGTCTACTACGAGATCAACGACTTCGAGAACACGGAAAGGCAGTTTACGCGCGCGTTGGAGATTTATCGGGAGCTGCACGGGGAAGAGCACGCGGATGTCGCGCAGAGTTATTTCAATCTGGGGCTCTTCGAGCAGAAACGCGACAACGTCGAGAAGGCGGAGCAACTGATCACGCAGGCGATCGATCTCTCGCGCGTCGTCAACGGCGAGCATCACGAGAAGACAGCGCAGTTCACGACGCATCTGGGGAATGCGCTGCTCTCGCAGGGGCGCTTCGAGGATGCGCTTCCGCACCTGATGGCGGCGGTGGAGAGCTTGCGCGGACTGCCTGGCGACAACGCTGTCGAGGTGGGCATCGCGCTGAACACGCTCGGCATCGCGTATCACCAGCTTTCCCGCTATGACGAGGCGCGCCCGCTCTATGAGGAAGCGCTCGCGCTCCACCGCAAGGCGCTGGGCGACAAGCACCCGTATGTGGTCACGGATCTGGCGAACTTGGCTTATCTGGCGAAGTACGAGGGCGACTTGGCGGCGGCGGGGGCGCGTTTCAAGGAAGCGCTCGCGCTGCGCCGCGAGATCGCACCGGAGGGAGACCCGGAGACGCTGCAGATCCTCACGGGGCTAGGCGGCGTGCTGAAGGACGCGGGGCGCTACGACGAGTCGGAGGCGCTCTTCCTCGAAGGACTCGCGATGTCGAAGCGGATCTATGGGGAGACGAGCGAGAGCGTCATCCGGCAGATGAAGGGATTGGGCGACTTCTACGAAACGACGGGCCAGCCGCGGCGCGCTTTGGCGATGGTGGAAGAGGCGATTGCGGTCTTTCGTGCGAGCTATGGCGAGGAGCGTCCGTACTACGCGACGCTGCTGAACAGCCTGGGGCTCGCGCGCTCGAGCCTGGGGGAGGCGAGGGGAGCGGTCGCTGCGCTCGAGGAGTCGCATGCGCTCTCGACGAAGCTCTATGGTGCCGAGGCACCGGACGCGACGCTGGCGCTGATCAACCTGGCGCGCGCGTACCGGGACGCGCGCAGCGAGAAGCGCGCCGAGGAACTGCTGCGCGAGGTGATCGAGATTCGCCTGCGCACGTCGGGCCGCAAGCACTATGGCTCGGGCACGCCGATGCTCACGCTGGGCCGCATGCTCGCGCGTCTCGGGCGCTTCGACGAGGCGATCGCGCTGACGAAGGATGGCGCGGACATCTTCGAGGAGACGCTGGGGGTGGATCACTTCCAGGCGATGAGCACGCGGATGCTGCACGCCGATACGCTCCGCCAGGCGGGCCGCCTCGAGGAGGCAGAGTCGATGCTGCGCGCTCTGCAGGCGCGCCAAGTGGAGGCGACGGGCGCCAGCGGCGATCGCGCGCTGCGCGTGGGCGCGGCGCTGGGCGCGGTCCTCGCGGACCAAGGCCGCGGCGACGAGGCCGAGGCGCTCTATCGCGCTGCACTCGATGCGAGCGCGGGGACGTTCCAGGCGAACGAGCTGAACGGCATCCGCGAATCGTATGGGCGCGCGCTGCATCGGCTGGGGCGCTTCGAGGAATCGCGCGCGGTGCTGGAGGAGGTGTACGAGCGCTCTGTGTCGATCTCGGGCGCACTCTCGCCGAGCGCGGCGGACAGCGCGGAGTCGCTCGCGGAACTCTACGAGTCGTGGGAGGAGCGCGCACCGGGCGAGGGGCACAGGGAGCGGGCGCGGATGTGGAGGGGGAAGGCGATACCGGGGGGGTTGTAGGAGTAGACTTCGTCATTGAGGTGCACGTCGTAGGCGCGCGCTGTCGTCGCGATGTGGCTGCTGGTGGTGCGGCGAAGAGTCTCGGGGGGCCGCGATCGCGGCTCCTGCGTCGTGAAGAGAAGCCATCGTCGGGACGCAGGGCGAGTGCTGCGGCGTAGCCGTTGTGCTTGGTCCGGACGTTATGGTCCGCGATCACGGAAGTGAAGGAGGCGGCGATGTCGTTCCGCATGCTTCTGATCGTGAAGGCGGTGGTGTGCCTGGTGTTCGGGGTGATCCTGTTGGCGGCGCCAAAGTCCCTGCTGGGCGTGCTGGGTGCGGAGCTGGGGCCGGCGGGGATGTTCACGGCGCGCGAGTATGGGTCGGCGCTGATCGGCGCGATGCTGCTGACGTGGTTCGCGCGCGAGACGAAGGCCGCGGACGCACGCTGCGCGATCCTGCTCTACCTGCTGGTGTACGACGCGATCGCGATGTTGGTGTCGATCGAGGCGACGCTGACGGGTGTGCTGAATGTGCTGGGGTGGGGGATCGTCGCGGTGTATGCGTTCTTCGCGTTGGCGTCGGGGTGGGTGATGCTCCGCGAGAAGCCGTGCCGGCACCCTGCTGCGTGAGGAGATCGTCGACGGGTGAGGCGCGCGTGTGGAGCGCGTGATGGCGCGCGTGATGGTGCGCGGTCTGTCGCGGGAGAGGGCGCGCGCGGTGGTGAACGTGATGGCGAGGGAGCGGGCGTGCGTGATGACGCGATAGCTGGCGCGCTGAGTTCGCAGCAGTAGTCGGGACGAGAGTCGGTGCGCGTGGGTGATGACGCGAAGATGCCGCGCGATTCTCACGCGTGGGACAAGCGCACTCACTTTTTGGGTTGCCCGGGTGGGGACTTCGCAATAGAATATTGTTCTCAACTCGGAGCCAACGCATGGCAGCGTCGCTTCCGCTC
>CAZPJJ010000026.1:0-19187 GCA_964586535.1 uncultured Acidobacteriota bacterium
ACTTCACCGCCGTCAACCCGCACGCCTATCAACCCACTTGAATTTCAACAGAGCCATGATTGAACACGTACGAATATCGATTCCACGTCACCGGCGCCCCGGCGCTCACGCTCCCGATCGCCGGATCCACCGCCAGGAACCTCGCGATCGTCGAGCCGGCGTAGCGCGCCAGCATGTAGTCGAGGCCGGTCTCTTTGTCTCGCTCGTGCCCCGTGAAGAGCCAGCGGCTCGGCCCGTACGAGCTTTCCATCTCCATGCCGAACGGGTAGTAGTCGTGCGCCTCGCGGACGTTGCCGGCTTCGTCGGTGACCAGACGCAGGTTGCCCAGGTGATCGCGGTGCTGGTAGTGCTCGACGAAGGGATCGGCGGGCGGCGGATCGGGGGGATCGCCGCTACACGGTGCGCGCCGACGCCTAGCAAGGCGCCCGACATCGGATCGACCGACGCTCTAGCTCAGCAGTCACAGGGGATAGGAATTATCGAGACTGGAACGACAGCCTGCCCAGCCGCGAACTGGTCCACTCTCTAATGTTCGAGGCGATCCACCATTCGATCCTGATTGACACTTCTTCGCTGTAAGGGTCTCGTTTCATCGAAGTACTCGATCAATGACCTCCGGCTTGGCGAGCGCGATACAACCAGCATCGCGATCATCGAACCTGCCGATGGGCCAAAACACAACACCACCTACGCTGCAAACCGCCTCAAGCACCTCCGGGCTCGGTCCTACTCCTGGCCGTGCCCAGCCACTGCCGACGAGCGCGGCAGCCACGCTTTCATCCTGACGCCTAAGGGCAACGAGATGCGATGCACACTCCTCTTCGAGAATAGCGGCGACGGGCTCGAGGGACCCGAGCCCGAGTTGCAACGCTCCGAAGAATCGCAGTCCATCTACGCTTTCGACGAGACCTTCGCGGACTTCTCGCCCAGACGGCGTGACAAGCCCACGGGCCTGGAGAGACCTCCAGAGCTTCCGATGACGAGTCACCCGAGTATCGGGCTGCCAGGCAGAATGGCACGCAAGCAGCCACGCCTCGTAATCGGCCAATCGAGTTATGACCAGCGAGACTGCATGGCCCAGCGATTGAAGGTGGGCCTCTTGGGGACGCGCTCCGGTTATCAACCAAGCTGCCCCAGCTAGTTGGAATCCGAGGGGTCGAACACCCGCAGGCACCCGCAGTACGTCATTTTCAAGGAAGACGTTGGCCACTTGTCGTACTTCGGGATCAGTAGTCATAGTGGTTCCCAAGGTTATCGTTGAAGTGAGAGCCTCGGTTCTGCACGTCTCCCGGGCCATAGCCGTGGCCGGCAGCGTCGTCGCGAATCGTCACGGTACGGCGGCCCCCACCAGGCGACGACGTCTCGAACTCGTAGATTCGCCCCGGCTGCAGGTTGCCGCGCCCATCCACGTTCGGCGCTACTCGGGTCGGCTGCTGGCTTACCGGCACCCCGCTCTGCCGTTTCGCCTCGCGGAAGGCTCCGCGGCGGCCAGCCCCTACTGGACTCATGCTTAGAGGCTTTGCTCCTCTCGTGGCACTCGCAGCTTTCGTGATCGCCCGAGCCTTCCCAAGCTTAGCGAGTTTACCGAGTCCCTTCGTTGCTATGACCGAAACAGCGATGCCGCCGACAACTTTTCCTGCGATTTTCGCCTTCTGAGAGCTGTTCCCTTCCGTGAAATCCTCGGCCGTCTTCTCGATGGCAGCTCCGATCGCCGCTGCTGTCTCACCGAGATTGCTCACCGCGCTCCCAACGCCCTCCGCGGTCTGGATCGGATGTGCAAGAGTGCTCGCGATGTCATTCACTTCCTCGACGACCGCTTCCCACAGCCCCGAGCCAAATTCCCTCACTCCGTCGGCAACCCCCTCCCCGCCGTTGTCTTCGAGGTCGTTGTATCCCGTGTCGGCTCCTGGCCCGGGCCCCAGCCCCTGCGGAGGGGTCGTCGTTCGAGGTGCTCTCGGATTCGCCCCGCTCGGATCCCTCAGCCCCGTCGGATGATTGAACACGTACGAATATCGATTCCACGTCACCGGCGCCCCGGCCTGCACACTCCCGATCGCGGGATCCACCGCCAGGAACCTCGCGATCGTCGAGCCGGCGTAGCGCGCCAGCATGTAGTCGAGGCCGGTCTCTTTGTCTCGCTCGTGCCCCGTGAAGAGCCAGCGGCTCGGCCCGTACGAGCTTTCCAACTCCCTGCCGAAGGGATAGTGGTCGTGCGCCTCGCGGACGTTGCCTGATTCGATTGCTAGGGGCCAGCCGACGGTTCATCCACAGAACTCGGCGTACTCGTGCGGGGTACCTTCAACGACCCGTCGCACTTCTGCTGCGTGTAGACACGAAGCGCGACCACTCTCGGCTCGCCATCATGCTCCGCGATGTCTACGTAACCGCGCGTGTCGCCGGCAAAGCATAGGCCGTACTCGTATTGGCATTGTCCGTAGAGCACACCCCAGTGGAGGTCGTTCGTGTCGTGGTAAATGATCGAATAGTCCTTGCTCATGAAAGCTCGATACTTGGCAAAATCCGTCCTGTCTTCGGGATGGACATACTGTCGGTGAAAATCAGTATCGTCGTTGACTGATGCGATGAACTGACGCAAGAACTCTTCGTGCTTAGGCTTCCTGGGCGAGCAGCTCAGCACGCTGATCGCAACGGCGAGCAACGAAACGATTCCACGTGTCATGACCGCCTCACTCTCCGAACCACCGGCGCACCGCATGCCCGACTTCTTGTCGCGGCACCGCGCCGACGGAGATCAGCCATCCTAGAACGGCCGCGTCGTTGCCGACTCGAACGTCTCCCCACGTCGGAGCACCCTCGATCGTCAGGTAATCTCTCGCTTCCCGTCCTGTATTGAGCACCTGCCCCCACTCCCAGCCGACGGTTGCGCCAAGGATCATCGCCCCGACCGCATGCCGGACTTGGTTGCTGCCATCGTCATACTCGCTGCGAAACCCAGACGACGTGAACTCGGCCGGGCGTTCCCCCTCTCGCGAAGGAAGCGGCGCGCCCACGGTGGAGCGGGAGAGAACCGACCCGATATCGCTCAGCATCTCCTCGCTACTCGTATTGAAGGTTACCGCCACCTCGAAGAGTACCGCGAGCGCTTCGAGGCTTGTCATCCTCCCGGCGGCGACCTCCTCGGACAGGGCGGTCGCGCAGAGCTCCAGGTAAGCGCGTCGCTCCTTCTCATTGTCGCTCGCGGTCCCACCTATGGATGCAGACTTTGGAATCGCCGCTGAAAAGGGCGAGTTCGTCGATCTCGATTGCTTGGAGCGCGACAATGTCGATGTGCCTCCTGGTCCCCCGCACTCGACGTCGATGCAAAGATCTTCCAATAGCGTATCCGGGAGGGTCCCCTCCCCGCCGTTGTCCTCAAGTTCGTTGTGGCCAGTATCGCGTCCCCACTGACTCGAGCGTAGCGTGTCCCCGTTTGGGGGCCGAGGCGCCCGCGGATACGCTCCGCTCGGATCTCTCAGCCCCGTCGGAT
This sequence comes from uncultured Acidobacteriota bacterium, assembly GCA_964586535.1. Classification (GTDB taxonomy): domain Bacteria; phylum Acidobacteriota; class Polarisedimenticolia; order J045; family J045; genus CAZPJJ01. Next base: position 3,488 of record CAZPJJ010000026.1, read on the forward strand.
GATTGAACACGTACGAATATCGATTCCACGTCACCGGCGCCCCGGCGCTCACGCTCCCGATCGCCGGATCCACCGCCAGGAACCTCGCGATCGTCGAGCCGGCGTAGCGCGCCAGCATGTAGTCGAGGCCCGTCTCCTTGTCCCGCTCGTGCCCCGTGAAGAGCCAGCGGCTCGGCCCGTACGAGCTTTCCAACTCCATGCCGAACGGGTAGTAGTCGTGCGCCTCGCGGACGTTGCCGGCTTCGTCGGTGACCAGGCGCAGGTTTCCGAGGTGATCGCGGTGCTGGTAGTGCGCGACGAAGGGATCGGCGGGGGGCGGATCGGGGGGATCGCCGCCGCCGGGTCCGCAGAGACTGGCGCCGACACCGATCGTGAGGCTCGAGGCAGGGCCGTCGACAGGATTGGAGAGCGGCGATTCAGTAGCTCCGACCACTGCCGACAGGTAGAACCGGATGCAATCGAGCGAGAGCGACTGCGCGCCAATGCTGTAAGAACGTGTCCCTGCGGCCAGCGGCAGCGGCGTGAGCGTCGCGACGGTGCCCGTCTGCATGTTCTCGAAGTACAAGCGGAAGCGCTCGCCTTCATCGTCGCTGACGGCCCAGCGCACGACGATGTCCGTGCCGGTGCGGCTCGCCGCGATCGCGCGCACGGGATTCGCCGAGCTCGTCGTGACGTCGGGGTCGTACGAGAGCGCCACCGCCGGCGAGTAGAGGCTCTCGCTCTCGCCCTCCCCTTTGATGCGCACGAAGTTCGTCTCGTGCGGAGAGAGCTCGGATTCGTCGATCGAGAAGCGCCCCGCGGAGTCGACCTGGACGCCCGAGAGCGTGTTGTGGAAGCCGGAGTTGGTGCGGATGTCGACCGTGAAATGCGAATACCCAGCGAAGGACTCCACCTGAAGGTGGTAAGCGCCGGATGCGTGGAGTGTCGCGTCCGCATGCATGGTGACCGTCGTGCCGGCAGGGACACGCTCGACGAGCACCTGACCGAGCCCGTGGACGAGATCGCTCGCCAGCGCCGGCTCGGTCGCTCCGCTGCGAATCGTGTAGATCGCCAGCGTCGACCCGCTGCCGCCGCGCAGGCTCAGCTGCGGTTCGCCGGTGCGTGAGAGGCGTAGCACGCGGTGGCCGCTCGCGTCGTAGGCGTAGTGCTCGCTCGGCGTACCCGGATCGGAAGTGTCCCCCGCTTGCGGATCGCCCTGGTAGTAGACGCGCATCCGGTTGCGGTCGTCCCAGAGCGCCCCCGCTTGCGTCCCCGCGCTGCCGCGGAACCGCACTTGATTGCCGTTACCGTCGTAGGTCGTCTCGGCATCGCGAGCCTGGTTCTTGTTCTCGGACCACGTCTTCGAGCCGGATTGGAAAGCGCTCTCGAAATCGAAACCCTTGGGCACGAAACCGCTCGGATCGACCATCGTGCGTGAGAGCATATTGCCGAAGGGGTCGTATGTGTAGGCGATCTCGTCGCCGATCGCCTTCGTCGGATCGCTGGCCTGCGCGAAAACCTTGGCGCGGACGAGCTGGCCGGCGGCGTCGTAACGGAACTCCTGATCGCCGATCGCCGTGATCCAGCCCGCGGCGTTGTAGGAGTAATTGCCCGTGTTCCAGAGGGACGCTCCCGTGGGGCCGGCGACGCCGATCTCCAGCGGGCGGCTCAACGCGTCACGTGGAATCGTGCTTTGCGTTCCGTTGCCGAAGCCGATCTGCACCGGTGCGCCCGCCGCGTCGTAGGAAACCGGCGACCCGGACGCCGCCGCGAGATAGGGCTGCTGCGAGACGAGGTCCAGAACACCTTCGAGCGCCCCGCGCCGGTACGAATACTCGTAAGGTCGGGTGTTTTCGACTTGCGGCCGGAAGGGCGGAGAGAGCACCGCGGCGTTACCGAAGGAGTCGTACGTCACGGTCTGCAGCCATTCGTCCCAGCCGGTGGCGCCGCCGTGACCGGTCCAATCAAGGCGCTCCCGAACTCCCGAGACTCGTCCGTTGAGGCCGCGATAGACGAACTCCCGCTCCGAGATGAGCTTGCCGTCCTGGTAAGACCGCAGAGTGGTGAGTTGGCCGAGCGCGAGATCCGCGGGCGTCTGCGTGTCGCTGCATTCGGGCCGCCCGACCGGCGACGCACAATGCGACTCGTCGTAGAAGCGCTCGCTGAGGAGTTCGACGGCGTCTCGGCCGAGGCGGACCTCGTCGATGAGGACGCCGTGCCCCGCGCCGGGGTCGGCGGTGTCGCCCTTCTCGAACACGATGTAGAGATCGATCGACTTCTCCGCACCCTCCGGCCAGAGCGTGGTGTCGTAGAGATCTCCCACCCGCACCGCCGGCGAGCGCCGCCAACGCCGAAACGAGGCCTGTGCTTCACTCAGTTCGAACGCGAGACGCTTGTGAAGCAGCGCGGAGCCATCGCCGTCGAGATCGACGAACACACGGAGCGCGTCGCGATCGCCTTGACCCAACGTCGCCGATTCACGAACCTGCCGCCAATAGCTGAACGTGAGCACGTCATCCTTGCGGACGCCCGCAACGCGAATCCGCATCGCCTGCGCCGCGGCGGGCGCGTCCGAGTAGCGGCCCGCGTCATCCGTGTTGCCGAAGTAGAGACCGCCACCGTCGCTTTCCGGAGCCGGAGCATCGAGGAACCCAAGACTCGAGTAATCGACGTGGTGCCACAGCGTATCGACGGTCGTGCACTGTGGATCGCCGGGCGGATCGCAGGTGACGAAGTTGAAATCCTCCGTCAGGCGTCCCTCGGTCCATGCTGATCCGACGCCGCTCTCGAAGGTCCCGTCGCTGCCCAGCAGATCGCGGCCGGGCGCGGGCGAGCCGAGTTCGCCCAATCGCCGCTCCGTGACGGTCGGGCGCCCAGCCGCGTCGTACGTGGTCGTGAAGAAGTAGCCGCGGTCAAGGCCGAGCTGATCGCGGAACGCGAGCGCGTTGCCCCAGACGTCATAGGCGAGCATCTCCGTCCGGCCGTTCTCGGGATTCTCCGTCCACCGCTGCCGGCCCACTGCGTCGAAGGACGACGAACGGGCTTGGCTCGCCGCGGGAAGTAGTCCGCCGCTGGGTCCATGGCGCCACGCCTCGAACGGATCCGCCGGCAACTCGCCGGGACCGAAGAGCCGAACTTCCGCAAGCTTGCCGCGCGCATCGTACCAGTACGCCGCATCCGCGCTCGAGCCCGGGGCATCGACGACCGCGAGCCGGCCGAACCCGTCGTTGTAGTAGCGCGTGGTGATCGACTCGGCGGCGACGCCGTCGTCGTCCACGTCGAGGAGCTCGTCGATCGAGCCGTCCGCATTGAGATCCTTGCCTCGCAGCGTGACTTCCCGATGAGGGCCGCAGTACCGCGTATCGACGACCGCGCCGTCAGCGCCGCTCACGCGGCGCACGCGGCCGAGCCCATCGGGCACTGCGCGAAGCGGATTCCCACCCTGGCCGGGCAGCGCACTCGGGCGACCATAGAACGTGACCGTACCCAAGGGCCGCCCGTCGGCGGACACCGGAATGTCACGAACCCAGTACTCCTCGGTGCCGTCGCCGTCGCCGTCCGCCGACCAATCGATCTTCGCCGCTCCCAGGAACTCCGAGTCCCGCATCCACACCGACGAGAAGATCTCGCGGCTGCGCTGGTCGTAGCGCACCTCTTGGCGCGCGAGTTCGCCGTCGGGAAGGGCCTTCCACCGCGATGCAACCCGTCCCAGAGCGTCAAAGACGATCTCGGAGTAGATCTGGGCGTCGTTCGCAGGCTGGAAGTCGGTCTCCGAGCCATCCGAGCGAATGACGCGGATACGGCGCAGATCGGGATAGACGACCCGTGTCCCGTGCTCGGTGGCGTCGTGCGGTTCGATGGCGGTGAGTCGCCCCAGAGCATCGTAGTCGTAGGTCGTCGTGCGGTCGTTCGGATCGGTCGTCGATGCCACGAAGCCGTAGGGATCAGGTGCCAGGCGCGCCGTAGGAAAATCCACGCCGACGATCTGCAGGCTCTCCGCCAGGCCCTGTCGCCACGCGAAATCCACCGTGTAGCTCTGCCGCTGCCCGTCGACATTCGCGTCGCCGCCGGTGTACTGCGCGCGCGCCACGTTGCCCTGCGCGGTGTACTCGAGCGTCGAAACGAGATCGCTCGCGTCACCGCTGGCGTTGGGCTGTACCGAACCCGGCAGGTTCGCGATGTCGACGACCGCCTCCTGCCATTCGTCCTGGGCGCGAATCGACCTAATCTGCCCCGAGCACGTTCCGACTTCGTCGAGAAGGTCGAACGTGACCTCGTAACGCCGGTTCGGCCCCGACCCGTGCTCGACGAAGGCGTAGTCGTAGCGATGCCTGATGTTCTGATCGATGAGGCACTGCGCCGCCGAGCCCTCGTCCAGGAAATGAACGTAACTCTTGCGGACCAGGGGCGCGCCACCGTCGAATTCGACGTAGTCGCCCGTGGCGTATGTCAGACGCCAATCGTGATCGGCGGTTCGCTCGGCTCTGTAGACGCCCTGACGCTTCGTACCCGTGTCGCCGGCCTCGCCGTCGCCGGCGAAGCAGAGTCCCTCGTCGTCGTGGTAGATCGTTTCGGTACTTCTCGTGAGGACTTTGCTCGCAATATCCGTTTCCGGGTAGAGCGAAATCCAATCGTACTGGTGCTCCGTCGTCCTCAGCCTGGTCGTGCTGTCCGCTGCGAGAGCCACTTCGTCGGCAACGTAACCCGTCGCGAATCCCACGTCGAAACCGCAAGGGTCACCAAAAAACGAACTCCTTGTCGTCAGCCCGTCCGGACCAACGACGTCGAAGCGATTCTCGATCACGCCCCATCCCACCTCGGCCGTGCAATGCTCGGCCGAAAAGTGTCGGTTCCAGCGCCATGTCGCGGACGGCATGTTGCTACCGTCACCACTCGCTCCGAGTCCCTCAGGAAACAGAGTCCGCGAGACGACCCCAAGGCATTTGCGCGCGAGCGTGTAGCCCTCGATCTTCGCCTCTCGACTTCCACAATCGAATCCGCCGTGCGCGTATCGTGTCGCCCCGCCGAGTGGGTATTCGATCTGGAAGAGCAAAGGACCGATGCCCGGCTCGGTGGGTGGACCGTACGGGCGCTCGGGCGAGTAGTCGTAGCGGATCGACCCCGTCACGAGGTCGGGACCGCTGGGAAGTTCCACCTCCACGAGAACGGGCACGATCTGCGTCCCGTCCAGACCGTCGGTGACCTCGCGGCCGTCGTAGACGTACTTGTACTCGGCGTCGACGCCCTCGAATCCCTTGACGCGAAGCATTCTGAGCATGCCGAGCGCGGACGGCTCGTAGTCGGCGTCACCACTGTCGGCCGTCGTCCAGACCTCGGTCGTGATGACGACGGTGAACGCCGTCTCCGGGTGCCGCCGAACGCGCACTTCCTTGATCGCTTCCGGGTAACTCGGATTGTCCTCTCCCCAGTACGCGACCTCGGTCACATTCCCGTGAACATCCGTGATGCGCGTCGTGTACCACCCGGAGCGGTCCTGATTCTTGATCCAACCTCGGCTCACGATCTCGTCGTCGACGATCCGGTCCAGGCGGTAGGTCGTCCCGTCGGAAAGCGTGACTTCGTAGTGCGCGGGGTCCACGATGCGAGTGCAGTCGGGATCACAGACGTCGCACTGCGGGTATTCCGGATGCTCGTCACAGTAGGACGGGCAAGGGTGTCCGAGTGGACAATCCCAGTATCCGCTCTCGGCAATGTGCTCGACCCGAAGAATCGGCTTCGCATAGCGACCTGGGATCTTGTACTCCGTCCCCTGCGGATCCTCGAAGTAGAGATCCCGGTGGTGATAGTCCCAATCCGGGTCGCTGAAGACTGATTTCTCGAAAACACGCCCGAGGTGCATCTTCCATCCCATGCCGACCCAGCTCCGACCGGCGATGAGATCCTTCATGACCTTCTGATTCAGCTCGTTGTTCTCGAAGCGCACACGGTATTTCCGCACACTGTCGCTGTTGTAGACGCGCGCGAGACCTATCGACCCACCTCCATCCAACGGGTAGGAGGGCGTCGCCGCGTGGGTGACGAGGAGATTTCCGTTGAAGAGCGAGACGTTCTCGTTGTTCTCGAAACCCGCGTAGATCGACTGATCGGGGACGCCAGGTGCCTGATTGAGAACGTCGAGGTGATCGAAGGTGGTCGTGTCCGTCACGCCTGGAGTGGAATCACTCTCCGCTTGCGCGAGCACACACGGCGACGCCGCAATCAGAAACGCCGCAGCGACAAAGAGGCCCCCCCCCCCGGAAAACGCGAGGCAAGTCGCAAAGGAAACGCCGGGCGTGGAGAACGAGACAACGGGAGCTGCCGCAGAAGATGGATCATTTTTCCCCCTCACGACCAGACGGTCGTGGCACGATCGTGAGGGATCGAAGAGATCATTGGTCGAGGGCCGATCTTCCCGAGCGACGGTGATCGCCTGTACCCCAACGGTCGATGGCCGGGACGGTAGCAAACTTAGGAATGAGTTGGCAAGGGGGTCAGCGAAGCGCCCATCGACAGCGCACTCGTGTCGTGGGGCGCCGCGGCACCCCGTGCCGCCCCACCCTCCTTCCCCCCAGTCACAAAAAAACGCCCCGGCTTCGATTTCCACATCGAAGCCGGGGCGTCGCGTTCTTGGTCTTCCGGCGCTTCCGCGACGGTTCCCGCGCTGAGCTACCTGTCGCTCTCGGGGATGCCCATGCCGCGGCGGTTCGGGTAGGGCGGGCGCTTGGGCTTGGGCGGAGGATTGCGCTCGACCTGCGCGAGCACCTCGGCGATGGCGGCGTCGAGTTGGGGGTCGCCGCCGTTGGTCATGAGAGCGGGGTCGTCGACGACGCGGATGTCGGGGTCGACGCCGTGGCCTTCGATGCCCCAGGTGCCGTCCTTCTCGTAGAAGGCGAAGGAAGGCGCGGTGATGCCGTGGCCATCGACGAGCTGCGGGCCGCCGGAGATGCCGACGAGGCCGCCCCAGGTGCGCGTACCGATGAGCTTGCCGATGCCGGCCTGCTTGAAGTAGGCGGGGAAGGCGTCGCCGCCGGAGCCGGCGAGGCCGTTGATGAGCATCACCTTGGGACCGTGGTGGGCGTCGAGAGGCCAGACCCAGTCGCGGCCGTCGCGGCGCGCCCAGAAGTTGGTGACGGGGCGGTTGAGGAGCTCGATGAAGCGCGTCGGGATCTGGCCGCCGCCGTTCCAGCGCTCGTCGATGATGAGGCCGTCGAGGTGGGTCTGGCCGAAGAACTGGCGGATGAGCTCGGTCTGGCCGTTGACGCCGGTGTCGGGGACGTGGATGTAGCCGACGCGGCCGTTGGTCTTCTTGGCCACGTACTCGCGATTGCGCTCGATCCACGCGCGGTAGCGAAGCGCCGCCTCGGAAGCGGTGGGCTCGACGACGACGTCGCGGGCGTCGGCGTCCTTGGTGGGCTTGCTGCTGACGGTGAGCACGACGGCGCGACCCGCGGTGCCGACGAAGGCGGCCCAGGGGTCCTTCTTGGTGTCCACGGGCACGCCGTTGACGGCGAGCAGGTAGTCACCGACTTTGACGTCGACGCCGGGCTGGCTGAGCGGCCCGCGCGCGTCGATGTCGTAGGCGGCGCCGTCTTGGATGGCGGTGATGCGATAGGCGCCGTTCTCGAGCGCGAAATCGGCGCCGAGGAGTCCGACGGGGACGCGCGGCTCGTCGCCCGACGGGCGCGCGAAGTAGTAGGCGTGGCCGACGTTGAGCTCGGAGATGAGCTCGCGGATGACGAAGGAGACGTCGTCGCGCGTCGCGCATTCGTCGATCATCGCGCCGTAGAACTCGCGCTGCGCCTTCCAGTCGACGCCGTGCATCGTCGGATCGTAGAAGTAGTCGCGCATCAGGCGCCAGGCGTCGGTGAAGATCTGCTTCCACTCGGCGCGCGGATCGATGAGCACGTTCATGCCGCCGGTGGGCACGGCCTTGGGCTCGTCGCCAGGCGCGGCGTTGCGGATCATCGCCTTGCCGTCCTTGACGTAGAGGAGCAGCTTGCCGTCGGCGGAGAGCTCGTAGGACGCGGTGCCCTTGACGAGCGACTTCTCTTCTTTCTTCTTGTCCTCCATGTCGAACAAGAAGATCTCGGGCTCGCCCTCCATGCCGCGCAGGGGGACGCGCGCGTAGATCACGTGGCCCTTGTCGTTGATGGTGACGCGGCCGAAGACGCCCGGCTTGATCGGAAGCTGCATCGCGCGGGCTTCGAAGCCGGCGAAGTCGATTTCGACGGGCTTGGGGGGCTCTTTCTTGTCCGCGTCTTTCTTTTCCCCGTCTTTCTTCTCGCCGTCCTTCTTCTCTCCGTCCTTCTTGTCGCCGTCTTTCTTATCGGCGTCCTTCTTGTCGGCGTCCTTCTTGTCGGCGTCGTCCCAGGACTCTTCGTCGCTCTTGGCGGCGTAGGGGTTCTTGACTTTGCCGTTGAGCGGGACGGCGGCGAGGACCATCGAGCCCGCGTAGACCCAGGTGGTGTCGAGTTCGCCGTAGACGGGACGGAAGTGGCGGCTGGTGCCGAAGAAGAGGAACTCGCCCTTGCGATCGAAGACGGGATCGTCCGAGGAGAACATCTCGGAGGTGACCTGGCGGGCTTTCTGCTCCTTCGTGTCGTAGATGAAGACGACGCTCTGCAGCGACACGTCGTGCGTGCGAGCGTAGGCGAGGAAGCGCGAATCGGGCGACCAGCTCAACGACTTGAAGGGCGCGAGCGAGGGATTCGGGTCGGTGTCGACGCGCTCGGTCGTCTTCTTTTCCATGTCGTAGACGAAGATCGTGCCGGTCTTGTCGGCGAAGGCGATCTTCTTGTCGTCGGGCGACCAGGTCGCCGCGAAGCGGAACGTCGCGCCCGCGTCGGTGAGCTGCTTGGTCTCGCCCGTGCCGTCGGACTGCGTGACGTAGAGCTGGTATTCGCCGGTGGCGTCAGCGAAATAGGCGAGCCAGCGGCCGTCGTGGCTCCACGCGGGGAAGCGCTCGGCGACGCCGCTCGTGCGCGTGAGGTTGCGCGGCGAGCCGTTCTCGGCGGGCAGCGTCCAGATGTCGCCGCGGGCCTCGACGGCGACGCGCTTGCCCGCGGGGGAGATGGCGTAGTCGGTGATGAACTTCGCGGCGTCGATGGGCTGCGGGCGCAGCGTGGGCCGCGATCCGGGGATGCGAATGTCGACGACGCGCGGCTCGCCGCCCGTCGCCGCGAGCAGGTAGACCTTGCCGCCGGCGTGCAGGACGATCTCGCCCTTGCCGTCGGGGCCGGGGCCCGCGGCGGCGTGCTTGATGTCGTGGTCCTTGAACTTGGTGAGCTGCGCGCGCGTGCCCGTCGCGGGGTCGAAGGACCACACGTTGAGGCGGTGCTCGGGGCCGGCGTCGGAAAGGTAGAAGACCTTGCCCGCCACCCACATCGGCTGCGTGTCGGTGCCTTCCCAATCGGTGGCGAGACGGGACTTCTTGTCTTTGAGGTCGAAGAGCCACACGTCGGTGGCCATGCCGCCGCGGTAGCGCTTCCAGGTGCGCCCGTCGCGCGAGTGCAGCGTGTACGCGAGCCAGCGGCCGTCATCGCTGACCATGCCGCACGCGCCGTAGGGCACGGGAAGCTTGCGCGGCAGGCCTCCCTGGGGGCTCACCTGCCAGAGCTCGGCGATGCGCTGCATCGGCGCGAGGCCGTTGGTCGCGAAGAGGATCCCCGAGGCATCCCAGTCGCACGGAATCTCGGCGGCGGGGTGATGCGTGACACGGAAGGGCGCGCCGCCTTCGACGGGCACGACGTAGAGGTCGTCGCCGCCGTCGTAGTTGCCATGGAAAACGATCGACTTCCCGTCGGGGCTGAAGCGCGGATTGAGCTCCGAGCCGTCGGGACTCGCGAGCGGCGTCGCGACGCCTCCCGTGCGCGGGACCAGCCAGAGGTCCTCGGCGTACGAGAAGACGATGTGCGAGGCGCTCACGTCGGGATTGCGGATCAGGCCGCCGTGCGGAGTCGTGTCCGCCAGGGCCGCGGGCGCGGCAAGGACCAGCGCGAGCGCGGCCGCGGCGAGCACAGGGGCACCGTGCAGGCTACGGGCAGGAATCATCGGCGAATCTCCTTGAACTGGTGGGCACACAGAAGCCCGGAGCATACAGGCTGAGTGCCCGGGGAGGCGGCGTTTGACCGCCGTCGCCCCGACCAGCGGTCGCATCCGGCGCCAGAACGGGTCCAGAATGTGCGGCCGCCGCCCATGGATTACCGAAGACCAGGAACGAGGGGCCTCGACGCCGCCCGCGCCGCGGGGGCGTCGGCCATCACGGTGCTCGGCCAATTCGCCGTCGATTCGCCCGAGCTCTACTTCGGCCCCGCCGACCAGGTCACGACCATCGGCCTCTCGGTGGCCCTGGGCTCGGTCGCGGTCGCCGCGCTCGTCATCGCTGGTCTCTTGGCGCGCCGCGCCTTCCCCTCGTGGCTCGCTCCCCTGCTCTACTCCGCCCACGCCGGGGCGTTCCTCGCGCCCCTCGTCGACGATCCGGTGGTCGCCGGCGCGGTCGTGCTCTGGAACCTCCTTCTGCTCACGCGCTTCACGCTGCTCGAATCGCATGCGCCGGCGGCACCGGGCCCTGCCGCGGAAGACGAGATCCCGTTCTTCCGCGAGGGACGCGATCTCGCGGCGCGGCACCTGCTCGGCGTCTCGCTGCTCGCGACGCTCGCGGTCGTCGGCTACGGCGTCGCGCGCAATCCGCTGGCCTACGGAGTCTGTGCGCTGCTCGCGATCGCGGGCCTCGCGCTCGCGAGCCCGCTCATCGTGCACCGCCTGCGCTCGTTCGCGCCCGACGCGATCTTCGTGACGCTCGCGACGATCGCCGCGCTCGCCACGCTGCGCTCGCCCGCACTCGCGCTCTCGCTGGCCGCGCTCGCGCAGACGGTGGCGCTCTTGCAGCTGCTCGTGCGCACGACCGTGGCGAGCGATCTGCTCGGCCATTTCCTCGAGCGCCCCGCGCAGCTCGTCCTCGCTTCGTTCGGCGTGCTCATCGGCCTCGGCACGATCCTGCTCAGCCTGCCCGCGGCTTCCGCGACGGGTGAGCCCATCGCCCCCGTCGACGCGCTCTTCACCGCGACGAGCGCGTCCTGCGTCACGGGACTGATCGTGCTCGACACGCCGCGCGACTTCTCGACCTTCGGGCACGCCGTGATCCTCGCGCTGATCCAGGCGGGCGGCCTCAACATCATGGTGCTCTCGACCTTCGGTGCGCTGATCCTCGGCCGCGGCCGCGGCGTGCGCGCCGAAGCCGCGCTGGGCGAGGTCCTCGACCTGCCGATGGCGCGATCGGCGCTGCGCATCTCGCTCTTCGTCGTGGGATCGACCTTCGCGATCGAGCTCGCCGGAGCGGCGCTGCTCACCTGGCGTTACGTCGCGACGGGCCTCGAGTGGGGCCGCGCGAGCTGGTTCGGCGTCTTCCACGCGATCTCGGCGTTCTGCAATGCCGGTTTCGCGCTGCACTCCGACTCGCTCGTCGGCTTCCAGAGCGACGTCGCGGCGCTGGGCACGGTGTCCGTACTCGTCATCGCCGGCGGTCTGGGCTTCCCCGTGCTTTCGGCGCTCTGGTACCGCGCCATCGGCCGCGATACTCGCGCCTTCTCGCTGCAGGTGCGTCTCGTGCTGCGGGTGACGCTCGTCCTCGTCGCCGCCGGCACTCTGCTCTTCGCCGCCACCGAGTGGAATGCCAGCCTCGTGGAACTCTCGTGGGGCGACAAGTGGCTCAATGCCTATTTCCAGAGCGTCACGACGCGCACGGCCGGATTCAACTCCGTCGACATCGCGGCGCTGCAGCCGGCGACGGTCCTGATCGTCATGACGCTCATGTTCATCGGCGCCTCGCCGGGAGGCACCGGCGGCGGCCTCAAGACGACCACCGTGGCGGTCCTGCTCGGCGCCGTGCCGACGATCGCGCGCGGCCGGCCGCGGGTGGTTTTCTTCGGCCGGCGCGTCCCGCTCGAGACGGTGTTCCGCTGCGCGGCGATCGCCGTCGTCAGCGTGCTCCTCGTCGCGGGTGGATCGGTACTCGTGCTCGCGACGCAGCGGGGCCCCTTCGAGACGCTCGTCTTCGAGGTCGTGAGCGCCTTCGGCACCGTGGGTCTCTCCCTGGGCGCAACGGCGGCGCTCAACGACGGCGGCAAGCTCCTGATCGCGGTGATCATGTTCCTCGGCCGCGTCGGCCCGCTGACGCTCGCGCTGCTCCTCGCGCGGACGACGGCGAGCCGCATCCAATTCCCCGAAGCCAAGATCATGGTGGGGTAGCGAGACGACATATGACGGGCGAATTCGTGGTCATCGGAATGGGTCGCTTCGGTCTCGCCGTCGCGGCGACGCTCCGGTCTCTCGGGCAGTCCGTACTCGTCGTGGACGCGGATCCGACGCGCATTCAGGAGCTCTCCGCGGAGTTCGACGCGGCGGTCTGCACCGACGCCACCGACGAGAAGGCGATCACCGAGCTGGGCCTGCGGCGCATGGCCTGCGCGGTCGTCGCCATCGGCGAGCAGTCGATCGAGGCGTCGATCCTCGTCACGGCGGTGCTGCGGCAGGTCGGCGTCCCGCGCATCATCGCGCGCGCGGTCACGCCGCTGCACATGCGCGTCCTGCGCGCGGTCGGCGCCCACGAGGTCGTGAACCCCGAGCTCCACATGGGCGAGCGCCTCGGCCGCAAACTGGCGCATCCGTCGGTGCTCGAGCAGCTCGACCTCGGCGAGGCGACGGACATCGCAGAAATCGAGACGCCGGAGGCGTTCGCGGGCAAGACGCTGCTCGAGATCGACGTACGCCGGAAGTTCCGCGTCACGGTCGTCGCGATCAAGCGCGGCTCGACCGTGCGCGCGGCGCTCACCGCCGACGAGACGATCCAGAGCGGCGACATCCTCGTCGTCATCGGCGCCCCCGCCGACATTCGCAAAGTGGCGGCGCTCGCGTGAACGGGGGGAAGCGGCGATGAACCTGATCACGCGGCTGAGACTGAGCTACCTCTTCCTGGTGGTTCTTCTGCTCGCGATCGCCGGCGGCAGCGCGCTCGAGTTTCATCGCTACGGCAAGCGGCTCGAACGCGACCTCGGCCAGGCCTACGCTTCCGCCGACGCCGCGGTCACGATGCTCGCCACATTCGAGCGCGAGCGCGAAGTCGTCGAGGCCCTCCTGCATGGGCGCGGCGCCGGCGCGGGAGCGCTCGGCGCCGCGCGCGAGGCCTTCGACGCGTCGCTCGACCGCATCGAGGCCACCGCCGCGCTCGATGGCGAAGAACCGATCCGCGCGCGGATTCGCGAGCGCGTTCTGCGCTTCCGGGAGCAGAGCGAGCAACTCCTCGCCGCCGGCCTGCCGAGTTCCGAGGCCATCGACGCCTACGAAGAGCAGGTCTATCCCGAGATTTCCGGCGCACGCCGGGCGATCGTGGACGTGCTGGCGCTCAATCACCAAGTGATGTCCGAAGCCGGCCTGACCGCGCGCCTCGGCGCGTGGCGGCGCGCGCTCGGCCTGGCGATCGTCGTCACGATCGCGCTGCTTTCCTTCACGCTGCTCTCGCGCATGCTGCAGCGCCACGTGATCGCACCGCTGGACGCGCTGCGCCGGACCGCCGAGGCCGTCGCTCTGGGCGAGACGCAGCGCCGCGTGCTGGTCGCCGCCGACGACGAACTCGGCATCGTCGGGCGGCAGCTCAACGCGCTTCTCGACCGGCAGGCCGATTTGCTCTCGGAGAGCGCGGGGCGGCTCACGGCGCAGAAACAGCTTCTGCTCGCGCTCGTGCGTGCCAGCGTCCCGCCCGTCGCGGTCCTCGGAGTCGATGGGCAACTCGTGGCGACGAACATGCCCGACGACGACGCGGAGGCCGTCACCGCGCTCGGCGACGAGCTTGCCGACCGGGCGCGATCTACGAGTAACGGCGAGGTACGCCTTCCCGCACGCGGGTCGAGGATCGCCGTCTGCCGCCCGCTCTCGACGACCGAGGGCCGCCCGACGGGTTGGATCGTCCGGCTCGAGGGGCGCTGACGCCCGCGCTCAGCCTCGCATCGGCCCGAACGAGAAAAGCCAGAGGTCCGCGCCGCGCTCGGCCTCGACGACGAGTTCGTGGCCCGGCGCCAGCAGCACTTCGCGCTCGCCGTCGTCGGCCGCTCCGACGCGCATGCCGTTGATGGCGCCCGCGCCGCTCCACGCGAAGAGCGCGCGCGGCTCGTCGCTCGCCGCGAAGCGCCGCGAGCGTCCCGCGGCGATCGCGAAGGCCTCGCCCTGGAAGTGCTCGAAGAAGGTCCGCCAGCACCTGCCCCACGCGCCCTCGTCGAGCAGGCGCGCGGGGCGGTAGGCGCGCTCGCGGAAGCCTTCGCCCGAGGAAAGCTTCCAATCGACGAGTTCCCGCACGAACGACGCGTCGTCGGCGAGCCCGCGCCGCAGGAAGCGCTCGCGCGCGCTCTCGAGCTCGGCGCCTTTCAAGCGGCGGCCGAGCTGCCACGCGGCGAGGTTGTAGTCGTCCTGGGGCGTCTGCACCTCGACCGTTGGCCAGGGGCCGGGCGCGTGCACGATGCCCGGAGCGATCGTCCAGCCGTCCAGGGGCGCGACGTCGAACGCGGCGAGCAGCGTGTACATGCGGTCCGAGACGCCGAAGTCGCCGAGCGCGGCGGTGAACTCCTCGCGCGTCACGCCGGGGCGCAGGCCCAGCCGCGTGCGCACGGGCGCGATCGCGGGGGTGTTGGGCAGCACGTCGAGCGGCGGAAAGAAATAGGCCTCGCGCTTACCCGGCTTGCGCGCGCGCCCGTCGATCACATCGCCGCCGTGAACGTGCACGGGAATCGGCGGCACTTCGGCTTCGTCCGCGAAATCAGGCACGACGGGCTCGCCGCCGATATCGAGGATCTTGATCAAGGGCCAGCGTTCGCGCGCATCGCCGAAGAGCGCGCCGCCGGCGGCGTCGAGCGCGCGCGGTAGCGGCACGGGGCCATCGGGGAGCACGAGCGCGGTGATGCCCTCGCCGGCGCGGAGCACGTTGTTGCGCGCCTCGGTCGTCGAGAGGATCCACCACTCGACGGGCAGGTAGCCGCGCTCGTCGACCGCGCCCGTCGCGTACGAGACGTTCTTGCCCAGCACGCCGCGCCCCGTGTACGTGTCGCGGTGGACGATCGCGGGCCGCGCGCGCACGACGCCGCGCTGCGCGTCGAGCGCCGCGACGATCGCCTGGGCGAGACTCCGCTCGTTCATCGATCGCCTCCCGAGGTCAATAGGCCGGCTTGCCGGCGGCGTAGCGTGACGACGCGAGCACGAGCGCCATGCCCGCGGGGATCGTCCCGAGCACCGCGTCGTGGATCGGGATCTTGGTGAACGCGACGTTGTAGAGCCGCAGGACGCCGTGCTCGATCCAGAACTCGAGGTAGGCCTGCCCCTTCGCGACGACGACGTCCGCGGCCTCGAAGACGGCGAGGAACTCCGCGCTCACCTCGTCGCGCGGCACGCCGAAGCAGTTGCTGCCCGTCGAGTGGAGCGTCGCGACGTCGCCCAACCCCAGCGCGCGCGCCTCGTCGAGCGTGACGTCGTTGAGCATCGGCGCGCTCTTGCAGGCGACGTGCACCTCGAGACGCGGGTTCGCCGCGCGCGCGCGATCGATGACGGCGCGGTCGAAGACGATCTCGCCGTGGTTGTCCGGCAGGTAGAGCAGCGTGCGCGCCCCCGCGAGGTCGCGCTCGAGCGCGTCGCCGTCGTCGGCCCAGAGCGGCAGCGTGTCGAGCTCGCGAAAATCCTCGAG
>CAZPJJ010000027.1:0-18362 GCA_964586535.1 uncultured Acidobacteriota bacterium
GGCGGTGAGACCCCGTACCCCTTCCTCGGCTGCTCCCCCGGTGGCGTCGATCAGCTGCTCCGCGTCACCGACTACGGGCCGCACGCTCGGCGCTGGAGCTGGACGGCCGTCTCCTACGCCGTCGCCGGCGACTTCCGCATGGAGCACCGAGGCGTCGCCGGCGACACGCCGCACGCCGGGCAGTGGCAGGACCTCGTCACCATGGCCGCGCTCTTCTGCTCGTGGCTCGACGGCGCCGCCGCCGACGTCGTCCTCGGCCACGACGAGCTACCGCACAGCTCGCACGACCGCTCGAAGGAGTGCCCCGGGATCTTCCTCGACATGCACCGGCTCCGCTGGGAGATCGCCGCCCACGACTTCGCCCACGTCGGCCCCGTCGAAGCCGAGCGGCTGCTCGTCGAGCGGGGAGTGGTGATCTGATGGCCTACGAGACCCACCAGGTGCGGCGCCAGAAGGTCCGCTACGACGACGCCAACAGCGACAACGCCCTCCGCTACCAGTTGCAGGTCAACGGCGCCAAGGTGACGCCGACGAGCGGCACGATCACGATCTACCGCCCAGGCAACAGCACCGCGCTCGTGGACGCCGCGGCGATGACCGTCTCGGGCACGATGCTCACCTACAGCGTCGACACGACGACCGAGGCTTCCTGGCCGATTGAAGAGGGCTACCGCGCCGAACTTGCCGTCGTCGCAAGCGGCACGACCTACAAGCGCGTCATTCTCTTCGACGTCGTCCGCTTCCTGCTCGACCTCGGGATCGCCTACGACCAGCTCGTCGCGTACGACGATCGGTTGCGCGACGTGCAGTGGGACGGCGACGAGGACCTCTCCGAGGTGATCCTCGCCTGCCGCGACGTGCTGCAGACCCGCATCGAGGCGAAGGTGATCGGCGACGGCGGCCTCGTCGAGAACATGATCCTCGACCACAGCCGCGTCGCCGTCGCCGCGCGCGACTACATCCTCGCCCACATCTGGCGCGTGAAGGGCCACGACGAGCGCGCCGACTACTACAAGGCGCAGCACGACGCGCTCTGGGACGCCGTGCTCTCGACGATCCGCTTCGACGAGGGCCAGGATGGCGAAGAGGACTCCGAGGCCGGCAAGATCCAGGAAGTGAGGCTCGTGCAATGAGCATCCTCACCCAGAGCCTGTCGGCGATCCTGGCCAACTACGCCGACGTCATCGAGGGCGGCAACAGCTACCGCGGATCGGGCACTGCCTACACCGGCATCCCCGGCACACAGTCGCACCTGCACGTGGTCAAGGAGATCGACGGCTTCGCCGCGAGCTCGGGCTCGACGACGACGGCCGTGGCGCCGAGCTCCATCGGCACCTGGGTCAACGAGGACTTCGTCAAAACGGCGTCGCCGCCGCTCTTCCTGCTCGCCACGGCGGGCACGGCGCGGAACGTTGGCGCGGCGCGCAAGGTGAGCGCCTACGCGCCGTCGACGCGCACCTTCACCGTCGCCGCCTTCCCCGAAGCTGTGGCCGCCGCCGACACGCTCGCCGTGCGCGAGGGCTTCAAGCGTGCGCCGGACGACTGGGATCTGAACGACGACGACGTCGCCGCCAGCGTCGCCTTCGACCGCTTCTTCCAGCTCGCGGCCCTGCCGGGCCGCCGGCTCGCCTGGTCGGGGGCAGCGCGCGAGGTCTACGAGACGACCCTCGAGCTGCGCTTGCGCCTGATGAAGCACGACCGCAGCCGCAAGGCCAAGGACAGCGCGCTCGAGAACGTGCTGTTCATGCGCTCGGCGCTCACTCGCGGCGCGCACCGCGACGGCACCTACACCCAGGTGCTCCACGCGCTCGACACCGATCCCGAGGTCCTGGTCGACGACAAGACGAAGGTCATCGTCGCGGACCGCTACCGGCTCACCTACGCGGTGAGCTCGAGCTTCCTCTGAGGAGAACGACATGAGCAGCCTTCTCGCACGCATCTGGTCGCAGCAGCAGCTCGGCTACGTCCCGCACACCAGCGTCTCCGGCGAGACCTGGTCGCTCGTCGGCCGCGGCACGACCACCGGCGCCGGCGGCGCGGGCGGCACCACGCTCGTCGACGCGAGCGGCGTGGCCGACAGCGGGGCGGCCGACACGTACAACGGCCGCTACTGGATCCGCATCCTCTCCGGCACCAACCAGGGCGCCTGGAAGCGCGTCGTCGACGACGACGGCGCCGGGACTCTCACGCTCGAGAACAACGGCTTCGACAACCAGGTCGCCAGCGGCGTGCAGTACGAGCTGTGGCTCTCCCCCGAGCCGGTCCTCGTCATCGACTCGAGCTTGGGCGAGACCAACGCGGTCGACGCCGTGCGCGCCGAGGCCGACGACTTCTGGAACGACTACTACCTCGTGCCGATCACCGGCTACCGGCGCGGCCGCATCGCCAAGATCACCGACTTCGCCTCGGCGACCGGCACGTTCACGCTCGCGGCGAGTTCGGGCGGACTCGGTCTCGGCGGTGCGCTAGCCGCCGGCGATGTCTGCCTCATCCGCCGCTTCGTCGACTTCACCGGCCTGCAGGACGGGCTCACCGAGGGCTACGAGCGGCGCCCCGGCAACCGCGTCAACTTCGCGATCGGCGACGGCGTCGTGCTGCCCCGCGGCGGCACGTTCGGTTTCACCACGCAGATCCGAGGCAGCGGCACACAGCCGGGCAACGGCTCGAAGCCCGACAAGCCGGAGACGTATGGGCTGTGGCAGGCCTGCGGCTACACCGTCGTGACGAACGAGTCGGACCTCGTGAACGACATCGGCGCCACGAACACGACTACGGCGATCACGGTCGACGACGCCTCCGTCTTCGACATCGGCGCCATGATCCTGCACGACGGCAACCCCACGATCGTGCAGTCCAAGAGCGGCGAGGTGCTCACCGTCGATCCGCCGCTGCCGCGCGCGC
This sequence comes from uncultured Acidobacteriota bacterium, assembly GCA_964586535.1. Taxonomy (GTDB): domain Bacteria; phylum Acidobacteriota; class Polarisedimenticolia; order J045; family J045; genus CAZPJJ01. The sequence continues at coordinate 2,902 of CAZPJJ010000027.1, forward strand.
CGGACAACGACGACGTCATCTACGGCACGCACAACTTCCGCAAGACCACCGACGGCGACGTCTACGGCGTCTGCCTCGAGCTCGAGATCGACGGCGTCCGAACAACGATGACCGGCTGCAAGGGCAACGTGTCTCTCGCCGAAGGCGAGCCGCCCACCCTGCAGTGGTCTTTCCAGGTCGACCACTGGGTCGAGGAGGTCGAGGCGGCGGCGTACAACGCGGCGGACGCCTACAGCACCGTCGCGCCCTGCCTCGAGAAGGACCGCAAGGCCTGGCTCTCCGGCACCGCCACGAACATCGGCGGGCTCACCGCGTCGCTCAACGCCGAGGTGCAGCCGAAGAACGTGCAGGGCTCGGCCGGCATCAACGGCCGGTGCGGCTACCAGGTGAGCAACGTCATGGCCGCCGGCGGCACGTTCCGCGAGCTGCTCGATGCGAGCTCGGCGACGCTGCCGCAGTCGCTGCGCTGGTCGGCGCGCACGGCGAAGGAGCTCTTCGTCGCGTACGGCAGCCACGGCCAGTGCGTCGGCCTGACCGTGCCGGTCGCACGACTCGTGCAACCGCCGCGGCGCACCGAGGCGGACGGCATGGCAGCCGCGCCGCAGGTGTTCGAGGCGCAAGACGCCGGCTACGGCAGCGACCCGGACGACGGGCTCGTGAAGGTGCCGGACTTCCAGATCTCTCTCTCGTGAGGTGACGCATGCTAGGCGAACGCCCGATCACCCTGGCCGACTCGGTCCCGTATGTGTCGCACCAGGATCCCGCTGTCGACTGGGGGCGCATCATCGACCGCGAGCTCGAGCGCTTCCCGGAGTTGACCGGGAAGGTGAAGGCGCGCCTCGAACAGGCACGCCTCACCGATCCGGAGACCCAGGAGGAGACCGTACGGGCCAACGTGGCGGAGGAGTCCTGGGGCGCGCGCGTCGGCGAGATGGCGTTGCGCCATCCCGGGGTGATGCTCGACGAGCTGCTCCCGCAGGACGGAAAGCGCCTGACCGTCTTCCACCTCGGCGTCATCCCGCCGGCGGAGCTCGCGCGCATCAACGATGACGCGCTCGCGTTCACGCAGCGGGTGCGCCAGCAGGAACTCTACTGGCGCTGCTTCCTCGCCGGGCTGCGGCGGATCGAGAACTGGGGCAGCCCCGGCAGCATTCCAACCCGCAAGGTGGGGGAGTACGACTACGTCGAGCCCGAGTGGCTGCGTGACCACTTTATCCGCGGCAGGCGCGCAGTAGCCCTCGAGGTCGGCCGCGTCGTCTGGCACTGGAACCAGTTTACCGAGGACGACGCAAAAAAATGATTCTGGCGCTCGAGGCGGCGGACTCGTGGCGCCTGACGTGTTCGGAATGCACGCCAGCACTTCAGAAGCAGCGCGGCTGCCAGAAGCCGGGCTTCAACCTGCCTCTGCAGGGCAACGCCTTCCGCTTCGACTCACCGGCGCTACAGCCGGCGCCAGGCAGCAAGAGTCCCGGCCTGTCTCTGCTGACAGAGTGCCCGACCGGCTTCGTCCTACGCGAGGCGCCGTGGCTCTACAGCATGATCGAGGCCGCGGCGAGGGATGAGAACCTGTCGCCGGCTGATCGCGAACGGATGGCGCCGGCGTATCACGTAGCAGCTCGCGTCTATCGCTCGGAGGTGCAGCGGCTGAACGAGAGGCGGATCGACAAAGCGCGCGCGAAACGCGACGCCGAGTACGGGGCCGGCGTGCTGAGGGCGAGGCGATGATCGACGAAAAGATCAAGGTTGAGCTTGACGTCACGCAGGCCGTGACGAATGCCCGCGCCCTTGGCGCCGCCCTCGACCGAGCGATGGCGGAATCCGCTGTTGCCGCCGAGAAGGCGCGCCTCGCGCAGGAGAAGCTCGAGCAGACGCAGACGAGAACCACGAATCGAGTGCACCAGCTCCGGATGGGCATGTACCAGCTCGGCAGCGCGCTGGCCGTGACCGGAGGCCGCGCTGGCATCCTCATCAACGCCTTCGCCGAGATGGGCGCCATGATGCTGAGCGGCGGCCCGCTGGCCATCGGGATCGGGCTCATCACCGCCGGCTTCACCGCCTACAACCTGGTGATGAGGGACACTGAGCAGAAGGTGAAGAAGGTCTCGCAGGCATTCCGCGACTCGGTCGACGAGATCAACCGCTACTCCGAGGCGACCGAGACAATGGGCGGGAGCCTCCGTCGAGAGATCCTCACCAAGCAACTCGGCGCCACGCGGGCGCGCGCTGTGTTCGCGCAGGAAGAACTGAACAGGATGTCGGGCCTCGAGGAGGCGATGCGAGGGGAGCGCGCCGGCCTGTTCGGCAGGGTGCAGGCCGGCACAGCCACGCAGGTCGAGCGCGAGCGCTACACGATCCTCACGCAGTCCATTGCGGCGCTGGTCGAGCGCCAGCGCGTCATGCGCACCGAATTGGAGTTCGCCAAGCAGTTGACCGCGGAGGAGCGCGACCGCCTGCGGATTGCCGAGCAGCAGCCTACGCGCGGCTTCACCACCGAGGAGATCGAGCACCTGAACCGGCAGTTTGTTTTCGGCGCTGCGGCCGAGGCCGAGCGTGATCCGATCTTCAAGGAGTGGGACGAGCGCGGTCAGCAGCGCGCGGCGATGTATCAGAGGCTCATCGAGGACCCGCTCAACGAGATCGTGGAAGCCAATGCGCGACGGCGCATCGAGATCCAGCGGCAGGAGAACCAGACGTCTCTAGAGAACTACGAGACGTGGGCGCAGGCGGCATCGCAGACATTCAACACGGTCCTCGACTCGGCGATCCGCGCTATCGAGATGCAGGCCGCAGGCGAGGAGGAGGCCTGGGAGATCATGGCCGCCCAGGCGATCAAGTCGATCGGCAGCCAGCTTGTGGCGATGGGCACGAAGTTCGGCATGGAGGGCACCGCCGAGCTGATCTCTAGCTACGGCGCGAGCCCGAAGGGCTGGGCACTCGTCGGCATCGCGAGCGGCATGACGGCAACCGGCGTGGCGATGATGGCCGGCGGCGCGCACTGGTCAGGCAGCATCGCCTACAGCTCGCAGTCCGCGGCTGGTGGCGCGGGCGCTGGCGCCGGCGACTACGGCGCCGGCGGCTTCGGCATGCCCGGTCAAAGAGGCGAGGTCGAACAAGACGAGCGGCCGGTCATCATCAACGTCAACGGCCCGTTCACGCAGGACGAGACAGCCGCCATGATCGACCGAGGCATCGCTGAGGCCCGGTCGCGAGGGCTCCGCTGATGGCGATCCCGCGCCCGAAGATCCTGACCGCAATCACCGTCCCGACGGGGGGATGGACGATCAAGATCTACGCCTCGGTGACGACGCAGTACGACACAGCGGTCACCGCGACGATCGCCGCTGGCACGTACTTCATGGCGAACGACGGGCAGAGCGACGACTTCCTCTACGAGCTGCAGACGAAGCTCAACACCGCCATCGCCGCGAGCGCCGTCAGCACCGACGGGCAGGTCGTCCTGTGGATCGATCCGACGACGCACAAGGTGAAGATCGCCTTCGACGGCTACCACTACCAGGGCGCCACGCCGCAGGACGTGAAGGTCGCATGGACGGAGAACGACGGCGTAGACATCGGCGCCGTGCTCGGCTTCGACACGTCGGCCGACGACACGTCAACGGCGAGCGACAACCCGACGTTCACCGGCGACTACCACCACGCCTACGGCTGGTATGCCGACGAGGACGGTTTGCTCGAGGACATGCTGATCGAGCTGGTCGACGAAGCCGACTGCGTGCAGAGCGTCTCGCCGGCGAGCGGCCACGTCAAGTCGCTCTACATGGGCAGCCGCTTTCACAATCGGCTGAAGCTCGCGTTCATCCCCCGCGCGAAGATGTACTCGGCCGACGTGGGCTACGGCTCGGCGCCGGTCAACCCCTACGAGCGCAACGAGCCCCTGCAGTGTTGGTGGAAGGAAGCGCGCGAGGGCACGCGCTTTCGCGTCTACCGCGACGGCTACATCGACGCGGAGGCGGCCGCCGACCCGTCGAGAGCAGCAGACCGCGGCGCGACGACCAACGGGTCGAGCGGCACGACGGTGGAGAACACGGGCCGCACATGGGACACGGAGCCTCAGCGCTGGAAGGGGGCGTTCATCTGGTTCGTCGAGCTCGGCATCAACGTCACCTTGCCGATGGGCCGCTACGTCTCGTCCAACACGGCCACGACGCTGACGGTCGCAAGCGCGCCGCCGACCGGGTACGACTTCAACCAGGTCAACTACTTCATCTTCGATCACCAGTACGAGACCTACGTTGTCGACTACTCGCGCATGAAGCGCTTCGCCCCGATTGAGCGGCGCGGCATCGACCGCTTCGATCTCGAGATCCCGCTCTTGAGGTACGAGTCGTGACGCTGCAGACCGAGCTCGACAAGCCGGCGGGTCGCATCGAGTGGATCCTGTGCATCGAGGGCATCGGCTGGCTTACCGACGAGTCGGACTTTTCGTCGGGCTTCGACGGCGACGTCTTCGTCACCGAGGACCTCGCCGGCGACCTGGCGAGTAAGCTCGGATGCACGATTCACCACGGCCTGTTGCTGCCCCAGATCGCGCTCGAGGAGAGCTTTGACCCGCTGACGTTCGAATACACGAAGGGCTCGTTGCGCTTTCAGATCCAGGACCAGGACGACATCTTGCTCGACCGGGTGCGGCCGCTCGATACGACGGGCAAGAAGGCCATCATCGCGGCCAGCAACGCGCTCGACTTTCCGAGCACCACGGTCGTGCTCGACGAGACCGACACCTTCGCCGCTGGAGACGTCGCGTGGATCTGCGGACGCGAGGCCGTGCTGCTCGGGACGCGAAGCTCTGTCGGCGGCTCGGTGTACTCCTACGCCAACTGCACGCGCGGGTATCTGGGCACGCCGCGGGGCCGACACGATCACCGCCCGGCCAATCGCAACGGCAAGACCTGGCAGGCCGGCAGCGACGTGCGCGACTACAACCGCTTCTGGTGGGATCGCAAGGCGCTGCTGTTCGCGCATGTGCCCGGCGAGGCGGTGGCGAACGTGGCGCTCATTTACGCCGGGCGGCTGCGCGGCATCCGGCAGACGATGCAGGGGCTCGTGTGGGACGTGCCGACCGTGCACGACACGTCGTTCTACCAGAACCGCTATCACGAGGCCTCGACGCGCAACACGGTGGTGGCGCACGAGTTCATTGGCGACGTGGGCGAGGGCAGGATTATCGCGAGCCTGCTCAATGGCACGGAGGGCGGCGGCCCAGCGACACCAGGCGGCATCGAGTTGATGAGCGCCGTGCCTTCGAACGTCGGCCGCCAGATCCGCATCGAGTGTCATCAGGGCGACATGCTCGACCACTTCGCGATGGCCTTCGCTTATCACTACCGGCGCGCGCCCGGCGGCATGCGCGGCGTGGTGAACCGCGCGCAGGTGTCACCGACGACGGCCCAGGCGTGGCAGGACGCTGCGGGCCGCTACGTCATCGCTGGCCTGATGAGCTTCGACGGGAAGCTGCTGCGCGTGCACCACAAGGCGCCCGACCGCGGCGGCGAGGCATTCGATTTCCGAACCGTGATCGCGCAGGGCTGGAACCTCGGGCTCGGGACAGGGACGGAGCTGCTTGAGCATGGCTCCGAGGTCCGCTTCCTTCTCGACAACCGCCTCGACGATTCGAAGCGCAGCCGCTTCACGATGCCAGCCGCAGGCGGCGGCTCGATCGTCTCGCGCAACGTCGTCGACGTCGCCCTCATGTTCATGACGAGCACGAACGCCGAGTTCGTCCGGGACGATGCAGAGGCCGGTTCGACCACCACGAACATCGTCGTCTCGGGGACACCGTTCGCGAGCCTCGGCGCTGACTACTGGGCCGGCTACGCGCTCTTCGCAGTCGAGGACGACAACCTCGGCGAGGCGCGCGTCATCACCAGCAGCGGCGACAGCAACATCACCGTCGACGAGGCGTTCACCAACACGCCGACGACGGGTGCCGAGTACCAGGTCCGCAACACGATCTACGACGTCCTGCCCATCGGCTGGGGAATGGGCATCCCGCACTGGAAGATCGACCTCGACGCATGGGAAAACATGCGCGACAGGTACTTTGCCGGCGCGAATCTGGGGGCCTTTGCGATCGGGGACGAGGACCGGCTCGACCTCTGGAAGATGCTGCAGGACAACATCTTCCGTCCGTTCGGCATCCTGCCCTACATCAATCGCACGACGGGCAAGCTCTCGGCCCGGCACGTCGGCGAGGTGGCGCCCACCGGCATCGACGAGACCTACGAGGCGATCGGCGCGAGCGACATGCTCGCCATCGGCGATATCGACGTCGTGCCCCGAGCGCCGGCTGGGGCCATCGACCTGGAGGTCCGCGGCGCCGCGACGCTGCCGGGCTACTACCAGTTCTATCTGAAGTTCCCGGACACGCGCTTCATCAACCCGCTCGCCAGCGGTCCGCACGCCAAGGTGACGATCCGCTCGGTCGAGCTCGACACCATCTTCGCCGCCGACGAGCTCTCGACGCTGAAGGTGCAGGCGCACCTGAACGACGTCGACCACGTGGGCTACCTGAGCGCTCGTCTCATCGCCCATCTGCGTCGCTACGCGAACCCGCCGCCCGAGGTCGAGATCCAGCTCAACATGAGCTGGATCCTGAAGCTGAACATCGGCGAGATCTACTCGCTCACCGACTCGACGCGCCGCAACCCGATCAACCCCTACACCGGCGCCCGTGGCTGGAGCGGTCTGCTCGCGCGCGTCGTCGGCCTCAAGATCAGCCTGTCGCGCTCCAACCCCGGTGTGATGGCGCGCTTCCAGCTGCTGAACGGCGGGAACCAGGCGCGCATCGCGCCGGCGGCCGCGGTCTCGTCGAAGGGCTCCGACGGTGGCGGCGACTATTTCCAGTGCGCCGACTTCACCTACGCGCTCGACGAGAGCAGCGGCAACGAGGACTGGTCGCGCTTCGGCGACAACGACCGGGTCGACCTGCGCGACGCCACCGGCGCGGTCAAAGAGTCGGAGGTCATCAACGGCACGCCAGCGGGAGGCAAGATCTACGTGGACGGCACCATCGCCTCGAGCATCGCCGCCGGGGACTACCTCACCTTCTCGGCATGGAGCTCGAGCAACACCGACAACATGGACAAGTACGTCGCGCTGGGCGACGCGAGCGAGACGCTCGGCTCTGACCCAGACGACGCGAAGGAGTACGCTTGACGCGCCTACTCGAGAAGACGATCCCGAGCGCGTTCATCCGACTCGACGACACGATGAGCGACGCCGACGCCTACGTGAACGCTCGGGATCTGCAGGTGCGCGCCGAGAATCACAACAAGCTGATCGCCTGCCGCATCCGGCAGCCGATGTTCACGCTGAGCTTCCACGACGACACCGACGCGCGTGATCCGATGCCGTACAAGTCGCTCGGCATCCTCCCCGAGTTCGCCTCCTCGGGCTACGGGCCGACACCGATTCTGCGCGTGCCCATCTGGGTGCCGCCGCACTGCAAGAGCGCGACGCTCACCGGCCGGCTCGCCTACAGCAATGCCTCGGGCGCCGACGTGAAGGTCTACGGCATGATCGCCACGGCGACCGAGCAGCTCAACCCCCCGAGCGCGACGCTGACGGTGACGAGCACCTCGCACGCGCGCTACAGCGGCAGCGTCGTTGTGCCGCCGGATGCGGCGGTGGCCGGCTTCGCCGTGTTCAGCCTCTACATGGACGGAACGATCTACGGCTCCGACCTCAAGAGCGCCGGCACCATCGCGATCCGCGACGTCGGGATCGACATGGGACGCCCGTTCATCGACGCAGATTTCAACAACACGAGCGTCGGCAACGCCATCTACATCGAGAGCCGCCTCGACATTCAGCCGCGGCTCTGCATCGACGATTACAACATCGGCACGGGGGCGCTTAACGGCACATCGGCTACGTACCGGCTCTATCTCGATGCGCCGTTCAACATCAACCCGCAGCCGGGGACTGACACGGTGAACGCGCGCGCCGTGCAGGGCCTGAACCTCTACAGCCTGTCGCTCTGGCCCGATCGGATCTCGGACTTCGACGCCAACGTGGAGCTCCCATAGATGGCAATCAACGTAGAGGAGGCGGTCGAGCCGATGGTGCCGAAGCTCGCGCAGGCGGGCGGTCCGCTCACCGCGGCGCACGATGCGGAGTTCGCGCAGCAGACGACGGCGCTCTGGTGGCGCGGCTCGGCGACGCGGCGTTCCTGGGTGTGGCCCGATCCGGACACGGCGCCCGTCGTGAGCAGCGCGACGCTCGGCAGCTATCTCGACTTCGAGCTCGGTGACTCGTCGCAGAAGTGCGATCTCGCGCTGCCCTGGCACTACCAGGCGGGCGCCGACGGTCTCGTGCTGCTGGTCACGCTGTGCGCCGCGGCCGCGAACGAACGCATGTCGGTCCGCGCAACGCTCACGGGCCTCGATGCGGCCGTGACGGCCGACAAGAACAGCCCCGCCGCCGTGGCGCGCGTCATGCCCGGTGTACCGCCGGGCCTCTGGTCGAGACGTACGCAGCTCTGGCGCATGTTCGTCGCCGACATCCGCTTCACCGGGATCACGACCGACAACATGACGGCCGATCGGCGCGGCTCGATCAAGCTGGCCGTGACCTTCGACCACCGGACCACGCCGGACAACCTCAGCGTCTTGCACGATGCCCGGATCTACAGCGTGCAGGCGTACGACGTCTTCCCGCGCCCAGATCCGGAGGACGAGGGCTGATGGCCGCGCGCAACCCGACCGACTTCAATCGCTACGTCGCGGAACGATCCTTCGTGCCCGGCGAGCCCGTGCTCGAGGCCGAGATCGACAAGGCCTACAGCGACCAGGTCTACATCCTCGACGCGCAGCAGCTCGCGATCTCCGACTGCTGGTACCGCACGACGATCACGAGCGCGGCGGCGTTCAGCACGGCGGGCTCGGTAGCGGCGCAGCTCGTGCGGCACTGGTACGTCGACATCAAGGATATGTGCGACGTCTCCGGCGTCGTCAGCGCCGACGGCATCGCGTGCGCGGTCTACGTGCTCGCATGGATCGCCGCTGGCGGCGCCAGAGCGGCTCAGATCCGCGGCACGACCGGCGCGAGCACGAACAACCAGAAGGCAGTCGCCATCACGGCCACGACGCCGACATGGCACAAGCTCGACGACATCAACTTCCGCACGAACGACACCGAGGAGGAGTTCATCCTCGAGGGCCGCATCTCGTCGGGGCCCGAGACGCTCTACGTCGCCGGGCTCGGCGTCTACGCGAAAGAGACCTAGGGGCAGATCCGCGTCTCGGACGGCTCCCAGTAGCCGCAGATGTACTGACACATCTCCGTGGTGCAGCCGTCGACGTTCTCGTAGGTGCAGCAGGCGCCGCGCTCGGATGAGCACGGGCCGGCCCGCAGAGCCCCATCGTGCTGCGTGGGCGGCTCGACGGTCTCGCACGGTGCGTCCGGGTCATCGACCCAGTCCGAGCACTCCGCGAGGTCGTCGCGGGCCGCATGACGTCGGCGACGGTGACGACCTTCTGGCCAGGGAGGTAGCGGACGGTCATCGGCGCCACCACGGCCGCTTGCCGCCGATCGAGGAGCACGCGCGCAGGTCGACGAGAACGAGCCCGCGCTGCATCGCCGCGTCGCGGACGCCCTCGGCGACCATCTTCGTCGAGACGGCTCCGCGGAACGTGAGCACGCCGACGGCGTCGCCATCGGCTCCGAGCATCTCGGCCAGGGTCTCGCGGGCGATGCGCTTCACGTCGTCCTCGGTCACGGCGCGCGCTCCGGGTGCCGTTGGCAAACATGGTGCGGGTGCCCGTGGCGGCGCAGCACGGACCAGCCATCACCGTCGCGGCGCAGGCAGCCGCACTCGTCGCAGTAACGCAGGTGCGCCGGCACGACGCACGGCGCGCCGCTCAGAGCGTCTCCGTCGCGCAGAACGGGAAGGCTCACAACCGACCTCCGTGGTAGTCGGGGTCGTCGGCGAGCTCGAGCGCGGCGGCGCGCTGCTCGACGTCGTCATCAGGGCACGCGCCACACTGGACCTGTAGCGGGCACTGCTTCTCGCACTGGGCCGGATCGCCGTTGCACGCGTGGTAGTAGAACCAGCCGTCGTCGCCGCAGGTGTGGCACTTGGGGGCGCTCATGGCGTCGCCTCCCAACACTTCCGCAGCGACGGCACGCGCGTGCCGCCTCCGACCTGTCCGCACGCGGATGCATGCGGAGCCCAACCGTGAGTGGCCGGGCACGCGGCGCATGGGTCGCCGCACCGGGGGCAGAGAGGGCCGACGAGCCAGAGGATTAGGACGAGAGCGATCATGTCGTCGGCCACTCCCGCACGCGCAGGTCCTCGGGCCACTCGGAAGGATCGCCGCCCTTGCTCGAACGCAGCTTCACCAGCACCGGAGCGCCCTGGTAGCCGGTGTCGCCCGGGACGTCTCTGGCGTCCGTGTCCATCGGCCAGTTGTCGAGATCCTCGCCCTCGAAACCGGCGTCGTTGCGGTCGTAGGGTTTGGCGCCGAGCTGCTTCACAAAGCAGGCGACGCCCGCCTCGCGGCACTGTTCTACGAGGCGACGCGCCCACCCGGCGTAGAACGGCCGGCTCTTCGGTCCGCTCTCGCCGCCGACGATCACCCAATCGAGCCAGCGCTCATCGCACCACATGCCGCCGCCGTGGTCTCGATCGTGCTCCTCGCGCGTCGCCATGCACGTCGGCCACAGCCATTGCTCGAGGTCCAACGGCCCGAGCAGCGGCTCGGCGCTGACGAAACGAACGGCGGCAGTCGCCGCGAGCAGGTCAGGGATGCGCTCCTCGGCGCGCGCCTGATCCTCGACGCTCACGCCGAGCCAGACGTTCGGCAGCGGCCACGGTTGGTCCGCGGCCGCGTCTACCGGAAACACCCCCGTCAGGTCGCGCGCGGCGTAGGCGGCAGCAATCGGCGAGGCGCCCGCGCCGCTCGTGCCCTCGTACCACTCGAACCACGCCCGCATCCGCTCCGAGCGCTTCGTGAGCACCTGGAACGTGTGCCGCGGCGTCGCCGCCATCACGCCGAAGACGGCCGCGATGTACTCGCTCGGCACGTCCTCGTGGAACAGGTCCGACATCGAGTTGACGAAGACCTTGCGCGGCTTCCGCCAGCGCAGCGGCTCGGCGAGCTTCTCGGGCACGAGGCGCAGGTCGAAGCCCTGCTCGTACGGGTGCCCGGGCACGCCGCGCCAGCGCTCGGCGAACGTCTCGGCGTAGCAGTTCTTGCAGCCGGGGCTGATCTTGTCGCAGCCGCGGACCGGGTTCCACGTGGCGCCGGGCGTCCCGTCGGCACTGGCCGTCCACTCAATTTTCGTCTTACCCATGGCGTACACTCCTCGTGTGGCTGGGAATGCGCACGGCGCGCTGCGCACGCGCCCTCGGCTGGCATCGCAGTCTTACCATCGCCCGTCATCGCATTGCCCTCCCTCGCCGTGCTTCGCGCTCTAGCTCGGCGACTCGTTCGCGCAGCTCCTCTAGCTCCTCGCGGAGTTCCTCGATCTGCATGGGCGCAGCCTCGGTCGGTGCCGCAGTTTCCGACACGCCCTGCGGCGCGGTGTTGGCCGACGTCTCGGTACGCTGCCCAAGCAAGGCATCTCCCTCGGTCGTCGTCGGTTCTTCGGTGGGCGCGCTGGGCGTGGGGGCTGGCGTCAGGCACTTCTCGCCACGCGCGTTGTAGTGTGGCACTGTGTTGCCGCTCGGGTAGAGAAACACACCGACACCACAGCGCGGGCACGGAACGACCGTGCTCTTCGCCCCCTCCTCACCGCGAGCGGGGGTGGGGTCATTCTTCAGCAGCGCGCGAACGAGACATACCGAACACCATTCGGTGCGCGGCAGGACGTCCGGGCAATCGTTGTCAGAACCATCGGCAGCCAAGGCGCAGGTCACAGGACGAAAGAGATGGTCCTGAAGCAGCTTCTCCAACAACTCCCGCGGCACCAACACGCTGTCTTGTTGGGTGGGGTTAGGTGTCATGCACAGCCTCCGCGAGCGTCAGCAGTCCGAACAGCAACACGAATCCGACAGAGATCGCGCCGCCGATGTTGTCCGTGAAGAAGTACACCGCCGCGCTAATGCTCGTGAGCGTGGCCAGTAGAAAACTAAGCCCGCGAATCACGATGTTCATCACTCACCACTCCCTTCCTGCTTGGTACGGCGCTCACGTTCGGCGAGCATGGCGTCGGCGAAGTCGTAGGCGTTCGATGCGACGATCTCGCGCCAGTTGGTCTCGTCGTAACGCTCGTCACGCGCGGCGACCATCCGAGCGCCGTCGCCCGCGACCATGGCCGTCAACGCCTGCCCCGCGAAGTAGTCGCGGAGGCTCATGCCGCGGAAAGCCGCAGCGTGACCGTTGCCGGTCTCCGGAAAAACAGGGAACGCCGGATCGCCGTCGTCGTGCTTCGTGGTCATGAGAACACCACCACGCCGTCGCCCGCGACGACTGCGCGCAGGACCCGCCGCCAGTCGTCGACGTGCTCGACGCCGGCGACCGTCAACCGCTCGGCGTGCTCATCGAACGCGGCGAGGAGCCGCTTCAGCGTGTCGCCGCCGAGCGTGCCCTCGTTGTCGGCGAAGGTGACCAGCTCATAGAATGGCTGGTCGATGAACCGCTCGATGTCGTCCCAAACGGTCTCGGGGGCGACGTCGCACACCGCGCGGCAGAGCTGCGCGCGCCAACGGTTGTAGCCGCTGTACGAGAGACGCATGATCTGTCGTCCCTCGCCGAGATCGAAGCAGCCGTAGCGCGCGACCTCGTCGTCCGCGTACAGTGGGATCAGACCGGCGCGCTTCTCGAACTGGCGCAGGTTGTAGAGCCGCGAGTGTTCCGGGCGGTCGCACCACATGCGCGCCGGAACGTCGCAGTCGACGCGGCGCTTCGAGACGTATCCTTGGATCGCGACGCCCATCAGCCCATCCCCGCCGCCGGCTGCCGGCTGTCCGTGGGCTCCGCGGGCGCGGCGACCTCGCCGTCCTCGATGAGCACCGTCACCTCGTCGCGGTTGCCGACGACCTCGATCCAGCACTGTGCGTCGGCCGCGGCCGCCATCTCGCCGACGATGCGGAGGCTGTGCGCGTCGAGCAGCGCACCGTCGCGGATGAGCAGCACCTTGAGCTTCGGGTTCAGCGCGAGCCCGATCGCCACCGAGGCGCGCAGCTTCTCCGCCTGGCTCGCCTGCTCGAACGGCACGCCGCCGAGCGTGACGCCGTCCTCGGTGACGGCGAGCCCCTCGATCGGGTACTGCGCCGCCGCGGCCGCCGCGGCCTTCTGCGCGTCGATCGCGGTGATCTTCGCGGTGAGCTTCTCCGATGCCTCGATCTGCTGGTCGAGATCGGCCTGCAGACGCTCGCGCTCCTTCGCGGCGCGCGCGGCGCGGTTCGTCTCCTCGGCGTTCGCGATGCGCGCGCGGATCTCGTCGAGGTTCTCGTCGACGAGCTGCGCGACGTCGGCGGCCACCGCCTTGCCCTCGGAGCGGATCGCCTCGAGGTCCGCCTTCGCTGCGGCGAGCAGCTTCTCGAGGCGCTCCACCTCGGCCGCGGCGTTGATGGCGCGCTTGCGGAGGACGTCGAGGGCGTGCCGCGTCGAGGCGTTCTCCGCGTTCACCTTCTGCCGCCGCTCGGCCTCGGCGAGCAGCTCGGCGACCGACACCTCGGCCGCGCCCGCCGGCGCCTCGGGCAGCTTGTCGAGCGCGCCCTGCAGCCGCTTGATCTCGCGCCCGACCTCGGTGCGCTCGTCGTAGGCGCCCTGCCGCTCGCGCTCGAGGATGGTGAAGTCGAGCCCGACGAGCTGCCGCAACGTCTCGGCCTGCTCCTTCGGCGCCTGGCGGGCGAACGTGAGCGGGTCGAAGCTGAGCTCGCCCACGAGCCCGTCGAGCAACGCCTGCGGCGACGGGTAGACGCTGCCGTCCTTCGCCTTCACCTCGAGCTGCGAGCCCTTCGCGGTGAACGTGCGCGTGACGACGAGCTCGTCCGTCTCGACGACGACGCGCGCCTTCTTCTGGCCGCGACGGATCGGCTCCTCGGGCGTGTGCTTCTTGCCGCCGAGCGCGGCCTCGATGGCGTCGAGCGCCGAGCTCTTGCCCGCGCCGTTCGCGCCGCCGATGACGACGGCGTTGCCGTCGGGGGTGATGCGGACGGCCTTCACCCGCTTGAACGCTTCGACTTCGAGCTTCGTGATCTTCATGTCAGAACCCCGCCTTCTCGTCGCCAGCGGGCGCGGTCTTCGCCGGCTGCTTGGTCTCGGGCTGCTCGGCCGACCCCGTCGTGGACTCCGGCTTCGCCGGCGTCTCCGCCTTCTCGGCCTTGCCGACCCTGTGCGTGCCAGCGACCGGCTCGGTCGTCGCCGCGGCCGTCGGGAACGCCTCGTCGATCGAGGTCGTCCCATCCATGATGGCGGTGCGGATGCCCTGCAGCGTGAAGAGGTCCTCGAGGTTGATGCTCTCGACGCCGTCGCGCTCGAGCACGGCGAGCACGCGCTCGACGCCTACCCCGGCCTTGTTGAACCACTCCAACGCGCGCGAGCGGCGCGCCACGAGCGTCGCGGCGTCGCCGAGGGCGACCTTCCGCACCCTCTCCTGCAGCGTCTTGGTGACCGCCGTCGGAACGACCTTGAACAGCGCGTTGCGGAACGCGATGGCGGCCGCCGCGTTGCCGGTCGTGATGATCATGTCGTCGCCGTAGCGCCGACCGTTCCGTCCGGTGATGCGGCGCCTCGTCTCCATGCGCATGAGGACGTTGTTCTCGATGTCCCAGGCTGTTCCTTGCGCCGTGATGAACGCGGCGCCCTCGTCCACGATGCGCGCCTCGCAGCGCAGGTTGCCCCAGCACGCCGCGACGATCTCGGCGAGGCGCACGCTCGGGCCTTCGATCCGCTTGCCGTCACGCGGCACCGAGTAGAAGCAGGACGCCGCTGTCTCCGCGTCGACCGTTGCCAGCGACTCGGCGTTCTTGAGGAAGCGCGCCAGGTCGCGCGGGTATCGCTTCGCGGTCGACACCTGGATGTCGACCTCACCCTTCGTGATGCTGGTGAGCGCGCTCGCCTCGATGACCTCGGGCTCGCGGCCGAGCTCGTGGTTGCCGTTGTTCTTCTGGGTTCCGGTGCTGCTAGCCATGGTTCTCATCTCCTGTGGTCACGGCCTTTCGCCGTGTGGTGAGCTTGGTGATCGCCCCGGCGGACCGGAGCCGGGCGAGGACGGCGCGCACGCGCGCGGCGCCCTGGCCCTTCGGAGCACGCGCCTTCACGACGCGCTCGATGCCTGACTTCGTGACGCCGGCGATGGCATCGATCTCGTCGGGCGTGAGGTCGAGCTCGCGCTGCAGGACCGGCAGCGCCTTCGACGGAACGAGCGCGTCCTCCTCGGACTGCTCGAGACGAAGCACCCGGCCGCCAGGCAGCGACACCGGCCCGTCCTCGAGCGCGGCGCCGAGCAGCTCGTCGTAGCGACAGAGCGCGGCGCTGATCTGGTTCCGG